>CAZERK010000022.1:14580-15773 GCA_964514515.1 uncultured Planctomycetaceae bacterium | reverse complement strand
AAGACCGATGCGACTGACCGGGCTGTTTGCCAACAGGCCGACGCGGCTGTCCCACCTGCTAGTACAAAGCCGAAGACTTCGTGGCCGTGCAGCGGACCGCCGAAGGAGAAGAACAAGGGCCTGTCGCCGGCCGTGACCCAGCCGGACCTGTATACGCACGTCTCGTACTTGGCCTCCGACGATCTCGAAGGACGCATGACCGGCTCGCAGGGCGCCCGAAAGGCGGCGGACTACATCGCAGCCCGGTTCAAGGAGGCAGGCCTCCAGCCGCTAGGCGACCAGCAGACGTACTTCCAGGAGTTCGATTTCCCCGCCGGGATCGAGCTCGTTCCGGAAGAATGCACGCTATCCGTCCTCGCCGCGGAGTCCGGCCGGCCGTCGCAGACCCTGAAGATCAACCAGGACTTCGTACCCTTGTCCTTCAGCGCGAGCGCGACCATCGAGGGCGAAGTCGTCTTTGCCGGCTACGGCCTCGTCGTTCCTGAGGAGCCTGGCAAAGACAGGTATGACTCCTACAAGGGCCTGCCCGTCGAAAACAAGATCATGCTGGTGCTCGATGACGTCCCCATCGACTTGCCCACCGACGAGCGTATCCGGCTGGGCTACTACAGCAGCCCGCGTTACAAGGCACGGCTCGCCGAGGAGCGAGGCGCGGCAGGATTCCTGCTCGTCATCGGACCGAACAGTCCCGCCGCCGGCACGCTCGTGCCCCTGGGACGGACCGACAGCGAGATCGGCATCGTCGCCGCGTCCGTCACGGTCGAGGCCGCCGAATCGTTGCTGGCCACAAAGACCCCCAAGCTGGCCGTGCTCCAGAAGCAGCTTGACGGCGGCAAGATTCCCGAAGCGCATCGCGAGCTCCCATCCGGCACGCGCATCAAGCTGGCCGCCCAACTCAATCGCAAGACCGGCTCCTGCCGCAACGTCGTCGGGCTGCTCCCGGCCGTCGGCGACAACCGCATCGCCGACGAGTACGTCATGGTCGGCGCGCACTACGACCACCTCGGACACGGCGAAACTGGCAGCTCCCGGGCCCACGCCGACGAACAGGGCCGCGTCCACAACGGTGCCGACGACAACGCCTCCGGCGTCGCGACGGTCCTGGAGCTGGCGGCTGCGATGGCCGACGCCCATCAGAAGGCTGACGGCGCGGCTTCCCAACGCGGCGTCATCTTCGCTTGTTGGTCAGGCGA
>CAZERK010000022.1:8319-14570 GCA_964514515.1 uncultured Planctomycetaceae bacterium | reverse complement strand
GCCGGCGGCCTGCTCTGCGACCGCTGCGTGAAGCGCTGGGGAGCCCCCTGGGGCAGATCGCCGCGTACGTCAACTTCGACATGGTGGGACGCCTCAACAACGGCCGGCTCGTCCTCCAAGCCGTCGCCTCCTCGCCCGACTGGCTGCGACTGATCGAGATGATCAACATCCGCCAACCGCTGGCCGTCGTGACCCAGGACGACCCCTACCTACCGACGGATACGCACGAGTTCTATCCGGCCGGCATCCCGGTCTTGGCGTTCTTCACGGACGTGCATGAGGACTACCATCGCCCGACGGACGACGCCGACACGCTCAACTACGCCGGCCTGGAGTCCATCGCTCGCTTCGGCCAGGAGATGATCTCCGAGTTGGCGCCGCAGCCCGACCGTCCCCGGTACACCGCGATCCAGCAGGCCAAGCCCCGCGGCGACAACCAGACCGCCCGTCGAATCTACACGGGGATGATCCCAGACTTCACGGCGTCAGGCGTCAAGGGGATGAAGATCAGCGGCGTCCAGGGCGGCAGCCCGGCCGAGAAGGCAGGCCTCCAGGCCGGCGACGTCATCGTCGAGGTCGGCGGGCACAAAATCGGCAGTCTCCAGGACTACGCGGACGTCCTTCGGGCTCTGAAACCGGACAAGACCGTCGGCATCGTGGTGATGCGCGGCGACCAGGCGCTCAAGTTCGAGATCACGCCGGCCGTGCGAAAGTAGCCGTGCGAGATCTTCTTCTCAGAGCCGTGGTCTGGGAACACAGTGCGGAGGACGCTCGTCTCTGATACCTGTTCCAGAGAGCCCTGGACTTCAGTCCGGGCGGCCTCGTGCATGGACCGGCGAGCGTCGGCAGAGCCGACGAGCGGTTGTCGCGCACGGTACATAGACCCCAGCCCTTCATCCCGATACGTCTCGTCTCGAGTCGAGGTGCGTCTCTGATAGAGGCCTCTCCGAACATGTGCGTCCCTACGCTGCCTGAGTCGTCGGGAGGACCGCCGAGACGACTCGGTGCACAGGGCCACAGAGCCCGGCAGCGACGGCTTTGCCATATGCAAGGACGCAACGGGACAGCCTCCAACAGAGCGGGGATTGGCTGCCGGCGATGCCGCTGGACGCGAAGGGATGCGAAGGGTCCGCGGCCCCGTTCCAGCTTTGCTGGACGCTCAGGTCTGCGGCTGATCGGCCCAGGCTGGCGACACCTTTGCATGCACGGTTGGAGGCGCGTCGTTCAGCGACGGGACGTCCTCCATGATCGCGATGCGGCGGCATCCGGGCGGCGCGGGTTCCGGCAGCAGGATGCGCTCGTACCGACCCAAGGCTTCCGCCCAACTGTAGTGCGCAGCCGCGCAACGATAGCCGGCCTGGCCGATCGTATCGCAAAGCGAAGGCATCTCGCACAGGTCGATCACCAGACGCGCAAAGGTCTCCGACTCGTCCGCCACGAGGATGTTGTGGCCCGGGACGACGCGAAGGCCGGCGGCCACCTCCGACGTCGCCACGACCGGGCGCGCGTAGGACATCGCCTGGAGGGCCTTGTTCTGCAAGCCTCGAGCGATTTGCAGCGGAGCGACGCTGAGCCTGCACCGGGACAGGTGCGGACGGATGTCACGGACTTCGCCCAGGACGCGAACGCCGTGTCGCCCGTTCAGCCGATTGATCGCCCGGACTGGATTGCGGCCGACAACCAGCAGCGTCGCCCGCGGAACGGCCTTCTTGACGAGCGGCCAAGCATGCCGCACGAACCAGCGAACGCCTTCGACGTTCGGACGGTAGTCCATCACGCCGAAGAAACCCACGATTGGGCCGCACTTCGACGCCGGCTCGACGGGCTCCGATGGAAGGTCGACGCCGTTGGGGATCACGCGGAGGTTCGGGCACCGCTCGGAAGGATCCAGCAAACGGCGCTCCCGGTCGTTGACCAAGATCACGGCGTCGAACATCTCCAGGCACGATTCTTCGATGGCCCTCAGAGCCGCCCCCTCGCGACGAAAGACGCAGGACCGTGGAAACGACGACGCTCTCGCGTAGTCCAACCATTTCTGGCTGTCTACGTCGCAGAGGTCCAGCACGTGCCGCCGTGCCGGCACTGCCTCTGCGTAAGCCGACATCACGGACGAGAAGGCGACGACGACGTCGTACTGCCGTTCTTGGCTCCATCGATTGAGAACGTCGCGCAGCCGGCGGTCGTCGTACGCCGCCAGGGTCATAGGCCTGCCCGCCAGCAGCGCCAGGGGCGCCTTGGCCAAGGCGCGCCGTCGGCTCCAGGGCACGGCCGCCACGTCTCGGCACCAGCGCCGCAGCGACCGGGCCGCGGCCATCTCGCGACGGCCTTCCGCGAGGCAGGCGCAGTAGACGTCGTGACGGAAAGCCAGATGATCCAATTGATGAAACGTGCGGATCTTGTCCCCCTTGTCCGGGGGAAACGGCACGCGGTTCGTCAAGAACAGAATGGTCTTTCGCTCCGCCAACCCTACGCTCCCGTCGGTCGTGTCAGATGCTCCCGGCCCCTGAGGTCGGACGGTTTGAACGAACGTCAAGGACTGCGAGCTCCGCCGACCAACCGGAGCGATCGCCTTTCCGTCGTCTGAGCCGCGAGCGACCTCGGTCTGCCCTGTCCGCCGCCGCACGCCGCCTTCAACGCCGGAGGACTTCCCGAAGGTCCGTCGTTGGCGCGCCTTCTGCCGACGCCCACCGCGCGCATCAGCCAGGAATCGACTTCGCCAGCCAACTCCCCAACGGTCGCGTCACCGGCAGGGGCAGCGACTTCCAGACTCTCCTGGCCGTCGCCCATCGTGGCGAGCTCGGCGCCAAGTCCGGCGCTTGATGGCCCGGCATCGCATGAACCTGGAACTGCAAGACTTGCGGCTCGAAGCCGCACAGTCGCTTGAAGTTGAAGCAGCCCTCGTTGTCGATACGCGATCGGCCGAAGTCGTAACGCCGGTATCCATGCTCGACCGCCCATCGCATGGATTCCGTGTACATGAACTGGTTCAGCCCGTAGATCCCGCACCGCTCGTCAACACCGGCGAAGTACGGCATCACGGTGTCGCGGTGCAGGAACGTGACCAAGCCGGCGACGGGCCTGCCTTCGCGCCGCACCATCTGAACCAGACAACGATCGCCAAGAGCGGACGCGAGTTCCTCAAAGAACTCAAGCGGGTAGTTTACGGAGCCCAAGCGGTGCATGGACCGCGCGTAGAGCTTCCAGGCCATGGACAAGTCGCGCCGGTCGAACGTCACGCTCAGGTTGAATCGTTCCGACGCTCGTCGAGCCGCCGCCCGCGCCTTGCGCGGAAAGCTCGCCGCCACGTCGGCGCTTCGGGCCGGGAGCTCCTTGCGAAACGTTGCGTGCGAATTCCTGATGTCGACCGAAGGGACGGCGGCCTCAATCGAGCGGAGCTCGATGGAGCATGCCCCGACCTGCGCGGCGATCTCCTTTGCCCGCTTGAACAACGCCACGGCGACGTCCCGCCCGTCGGCGAGAATGCCGCCGTAGGTCGCGTACGGGACGCTCACCAGAAAGCGCCCCGCCAACAGACTGTTGATCTCGAACAGCGGCAAGACGCCGACGACGCGCTCCTCTCGCCGGGCCATCAGGTACCAGCTTCGGTGTCCGAACGCTCGCTCGACGGCCCGCTTCCAAGCCAAGCCGTGAAACAGCGTCGCATCCGGATGCGGCTCGACGTAGCGATACCAGTCGTCTGCGGCGCGAGGGTTCAACAGATCCACCCGAAAGCCGTGCCCGACCATCAACGCTCTCTCTTGTTCTTCCATCCGGCTGTTCTCGGCAATTGCCGGCGGATACTCTTCGTCGCCGTCGCATGCGCCGGCTGACGCTGCTCGTCCTCGTACGCGCCGACGGACGCTATTCGTCGTCGTCGTACGAGTCGTTGTACAGATGGCGGGCATCGGTCAGGTTGCAGCCTGTCGCGATGCCCCCCACGACCTCCAGCTTGTTCGACTGAAGCCAATGCAACGACTGCCGCACGAGGTGCGCCGGCGTCTTGTGCATTCTGACGACCATCAAGATTCCGCCGCACAACGAGCCGATCACGCCGACGTCCGACAGCTTCTGGACGGGCGGCGTGTCAACCAGCACGAAGTGCTGCCGTTCACGGATTTCCTCGAACACCCGAGCCGCCATCGGAGAGTTCAGCAGCTCCGTCGGGTTCACGCCCTGGCAGGTGCCGGCCGGCAGAACTTGGAGGTTGCTCAGGGGCGTCTGCACGATCGTGTCGTCCAGTCGAGCCCTGCCGGCGAGCACGTCGGCCAGCCCCGGCACATTCCGAATCCGGAACAGCTTGGCCATACTTCCCTGCCGGAAGTCGCCGTCGACCACGAGCACCTTCAAATGGCGGATTTCCGCGGCGATGACCGCGAGATTCGCCGTCGTGACGCTCTTGCCTTCTCTCGACATGCTGCTGGTCACGGCCAAGCACAGGTTCGTGCCGGCCGGATTGCGGCGCAGGAGCCAGGTTCGCGCCGCTCGGTACTGCTCCGCGACGGACGACGACCGCTCCTTGACCACGACGAGCGTGGGATCGACGTCCCAAACCGGCAACGGTTGAATCGCTGGCGGTGAGACCGCGCGATGGGTCTCTGCTCGAAACGCAGGTCCAGCTCCTTGAAACCTCCCCGGACGGCGGAGGCCCGATCCAGCCCTCGCAGGGGCCGACGTGGGTCGGACCACGCGATCTTGTGCGACCACGTCCGCATCCATCTGTGCACATGCCGCCAACCCGCGCCCGCTCACGCCGAGCCGCTGCTCCCGCTCATGCTGGGCTTTCTTCAATGCTTCCGCGATGCGGCCCATGATCTTGTCTTCCTCGCGTTTGCGAGCCGACGGCCGGCTCTCAAAGCTATCGGCGATTCCGCCGTGGCTGACCCACCCTCCCCTCGCAACGCCTTTCGCTGCGCTCCGCACCATCCGGGGCGCTACGAGACGGTTTCAGAACGCCAGGGAGCCCCGGACTTCAGTCCGGGCGGCGCTGCGAACGGGAGGCCGAAACTGCCTCCAAGCTGTTGCTCCTCGCACGTGAGGCCAACGTCACCGCCGCCCCCAAGCCGACGCTTCAGTTATCGCCAAGCCGGCGTGTCCTCCGCCGGCAGGCTCGGCACGCGCGCTCAGACCTGCCCGGCGACCACGTGGTACAGTCGCTGCGGAGACTCCTTCAGGAGTTCGTAGTCGCTGGGCCGTTCGATGCTGAGGTACGCCATGCTTCCCGTCACGAGCACGAGGCCGATGGCGACGCCCGCCGCCGCAGGCACGAGCACCAGTCGGCGAAGCAGTCGCTTCTGCCGCGCCGCTCTGCTCAGGATTTCCTCGATTCCCTCGATGACGGGAATACCCAGCGAAGTCCGCAGTTGCTTCGCGGTTCGGTAGGTCCGGTCCATCAACTCGACGATCAGGACGACGAGCACCCCTGCCGCGGCTCCGATAGCCAGACAAATCACCAAGATGCTCTTCGCCGTAGGGGCGCAGGGGCCCACGATCGGCCGCACGTCCTGCAGCAGCGAGAAATGAACGGTGCGGCCGCGGTCTTCGATCTTCAAGACGTGCCGGATGGACTCCACGTTCTGCATCCAGCCGTTGAGTTCCGAGTTTGCCCTGGCCGATTCCTGCTTAAGCTTGAGGTAATCCTGTCGGTGCTCGATCGTGAGCGCCCGCCGGCGTTCCAGCGTGCGCGTGTCCTCATCAATCTGGGCGAGTCTGGCACGCCGGGCCGCGAGCTGCGCATCCAGGTCTCCGGCCTGCGCCTCCAGTTTGCGGAGGGCCGCCTGCCGGGCCGCCTCGGGATCCTCCGTCGGCACGTCGGCCGCGAGCGTCCGTTCCGGCGTCCCGTAGAGTTGCGTTTGGAGGACCGCCAAGCGCCGGCGAAGGCCTTGGATGACGGGATGCTGCTCGGTCATGAACCGCAGCGTCTTGCCGTCGGCGATCTCCTTGATCGTCTGCTCCATGTTGGCCCGAACGGCCTCATACTCGGGATTCGCGATCGTCGGCAACGCGTCCGCCACGCCCGTGCCATCCCCCCCCGCGCGAATTGCGACCAACTCGGACTCTATCCGGCTTCGCTTCAGGGTCAGGTCATCGATGGTGCGCTCCAGCTCAACGCGCTCCACCGTCATGGCCGCCTCCCGCTCGCGGCTGCGATCCGGCGATTCGGGATCGACGCCCGGGTATTGCATCGCGTATTCAAGCATTCGCTTCTGCAGGGTGGCGAGTTGAACACGTGTGCGCTCGGCCTCGGCCAGAAA
>CAZERK010000022.1:4677-8309 GCA_964514515.1 uncultured Planctomycetaceae bacterium | reverse complement strand
TGGAGGACTTGGACCGTATGCTGCCGCGCGGTCGCGATGTACCTGTCGCGCAGGCGGACCAGCAAGGGCGGGATGAGATCCGGTTTCGGCAACGTCAACCAGACGGACACGATGTCCCGCTGGGCCGACGCCTCCAACGCGGTCGTCGCCAGGCCCGCTGAAACCTGCTCGGCCATCGCACGACGTTGGCGTTGGCCTTCGGGCGTCAGCGTACCGTCTGGGTATCGCTTTAGGTCGATAGGCAGGCCCAGTTCATCCAGAACGTTCTCGATTGCCTCGACGTCCTTCAGATCCTTCTCCATGTACTGACGGATTTCGCTGTAGGGTTGCGTCCACCTGTTGCCCAACAAGCTGGCGAAGACCGGGTCGTGCTCCCGTTTGATGATCGTGTGCGTCCGGTACTGCCGCGGCAACCACAGCGAGCACGCCAGCGCAGCGGACGCCAGCAAGCAGAACGGAAAGAGGAAGTACCAGCGACGGCTGCTGACGACGCGCCAGACTTCCGCGATCGTGTGGCGGATGTCCGTGACGGAAAATTCGTCAAGATGATGTTGCATGTTCTTGACCTCGTTCGAACTCGACCATCCCGCGTGCGGCGCCGGGCCGTCAAGACGCGGGCATCAACTGTTCTCGTCGCTCCTGCATCAGGCCTGAACCGAAGGGGCCCGACCTGCACGGCACGACCCGCGCCGGGCTCCCTTGAAGAAAACCGCGCTAGCGGCTTCGATGGTACGAGCGGTCATCCAGCACGTCGGCCGACCGCACCGCCACGTCGGCGGGCGTCTCCGCGGCGCCCATGATCGGCGAGACCGGCCACACGATCTCGCGCATCCGCAGGCCGATCCACGCAAACGGCGTCGGCGGCACGTACACGATGTCGTTCTCCTGAAGCATGACGTTCTGCTCCAGCTTCCCCTGCTGCACGATCCGTTCGGCGTCCACGGTCATCACGTGGCGCTTGGAGTCGTCGTGGCTCGGCCGGATGAGCTTGACCTGACTCCGCCAGGCCAGGAACGTCGGCTGGGCCTGCGACAGAACGTTTAACAAGGTGTCTCGGCCGGTGTACAGGTAAGACCCTGGACGAGAAACCTGGCCGAACACGAAGAACCGTTTGCTGCGGTAGTCGGTGACGCGCACGCTGACGCGCGGATCAACGTAGTACTTGCTCAGCAACGATTCGAGCTTCCTCGACGCCTCCATGGGCGTGAGGCCCGCGACCTCGACTTCGCCCAGCAATCGCAGCGAGATCTTGCCGTCCTGGCGGAGCGGCTGCTCCTCGCCATCGATCTCAGGCGACTGAGCACAACTGATCTCGAGCACGTCCGGCGGTTGGACGCGGTACTCGGAAGCCGACACCGGCGTCTCCCAATCGTGCAGGAACTGGTTGATCTCCTGCTCGCTCGGCGAGCAACCGCCGGCGACCGCGAGGCAACTCGCCGCAAGCGCGACGCTCGCGCGAATAGACCGTGCTCGCGCGAACGAAGCCGATGCGCGTGCTTGGTCACCGCTGAGTCCGGTACTGCGCGATACGGCCGTCGATCGTTCGGTGCGTGCTGATTGGTTTCTGCTGTTCATCTCAGTCGTCCCCGTGTCCTCTAACCGTCGGCGGGATATCGGGCGGGTCGCCGAGACCGTCCCACCGCGACGTTTATCGGGTTGCAGGGAGGCCGACTGAATTAACGGATGCTCGACGAATAACCTGTTTGTTATTCGGTCCTGGACGAGCATCCTATAGCCCACAAGTCCGTCTGCTATCGGACGCGCGATGCGGACCGAGACGACGCGCCGTTATCGGCCGCCAGCGAAACTCGACGTAGCGACGCCGCTCGCCTCGGTCTCAGTTTGAAGTCTCCTGAGCCGCCCAACGAGAACCGACGATCCTCTGCCTCCCCTTGAAAACCGCCAGCCTCTTGCCGCGCTTTGAGAGCCGTCGGCCTTGCGCCGTGCCTTGAACGCCGCCGGACTTGTGCCTCGTCTTGAGAGCCGCTGGCCTTGGCCGGCGGGTGGCCGCGAGGCACGCGCCCCGGCTCGCTCGAAGCCAACTTGCCTGCATCTTCGGATATCAGCTTCGGAATGCCGACCGAGGAGGAACGCTGTCGAGACGACTTTGCCCGTGGAAGCGACCTTGAATTCAATCAGCAACGCTTCGCGCATCCGAGCAGCGTCGCCCCCGGCGGGCAGCGCGGGTTCCCCAGCGGCGCCCAATTCCCTCATGCGTCGGCCGTCCCGGCTCGCCGGCGGCGCTGCGATCGGGCGCGAATTGGTCCAGTTCTGTTCGGGGCCAAACCAGCGTAGGAGATGCGCCCGCCGACGATTGTGCGTTCTCACGCGAAGAAGCTTGCCCTGTCGCTGGAGTGCGCGCCCGCGACTGTCGGCCACGGCAGCTATTCTCGGACCTTTGTTCGCGGCAAGAGGTTACGCGGCGATTGGCTGCTTGGCGTCAAGCCCGCTTTCCAACACACCCGATAACTGAATGTCAGAGCCCGCGAATCCGTCGCCCCTAGGGGAGTTGCGGACAGGCAGGCCCGTGCGCCCTCGGGCGCAGAATTCCAATCCGCCAAGCCGCAAGGCCCAGGAGTTCGGCATGTACTGCGATTTCTTCCAGCTTCAACTCTTGCCGTTCAACAACACCCCGGACCCCCGTTTCTTCTTCAATACGCCCGACCACGAAGAAGCCCTCGCCTCGCGCGTCTATGCCGCCCAGGAGCGCAAGGGATTCGTTCTGGTCACGGGCGAGGTCGGCTCCGGCAAGACGCTCCTCAGCCCCCACCTGCTCAGCTCGCTGGGAAACGCGGCTCGGACGGCGGACATCAACAACACGCGACTGAGCGGGGCAGAACTCGTCTCTGCGGTCTGCCGCGAGTTCGGCGTGGAACTGGACGACGACGCGACGCCCGCCGAGACCTCCCGGGCTCTGGAGCAGTTCCTCCTGGAGCAGTACTCCCGAGACCGTCTGGCCGTGCTCGTTCTCGACGAGGCGCAGAATCTGCCGCTCGAGTCGTTTGAAGAGTTGCGGATGCTGGGGAATCTGGAGGCGGACGACGCCAAGCTCCTACAGGTGCTGATCCTGGGCCAGCCGGAGCTTCAGGATTCCTTCCGGCTGCCGTCCATGCGACAGCTTCATCAAAGGGTCTTCCGCACGTTTCACCTCGGCGCGCTGAACCGGGAACTGACGGAAGGGTATATCAGGCATCGTCTCGCCATCGCCGGGCTGCCGGCCGGGCAGGATGTGTTCGACCCCGCCGCGATCGAAGCCATCTACAGGCATTCCGACGGCATCCCCCGCCTCATCAACCAGATTTGCGACAACTCGATGCTCGCGGCCTACACGGATTCCGACAGGCGGATCACGACCACGTTGGTCAACGAGGTCGTGCAGCAGATGATGTCCCTCCCGCGCGGCCCAGGCGAGCGAAAACCCAAGAGCGCGTTCGCCCGAGAGATGCTGGGCGCCTCCGCGAGGTCGGATGCTGCTGCGTCAAACCTCGCATCGGCACAGGCTTCGCAGGGATATCCGCCGTCACAAGGAACGCCTCTATCGCAGGCAGGCTCGCCGACGCAGGCCGTGCCCCAGCCCCAACTGATCCAGACGGTCGAGGCCCGCGCCCCGTACGACTTCCTCAGCGATCGTC
>CAZERK010000022.1:0-4667 GCA_964514515.1 uncultured Planctomycetaceae bacterium | reverse complement strand
TCCGCGAGATCGACAGCGTTGTTCGCCGCATGGCGGACCGTCTCGACTCGTCAGAGAAGATGTTCTCGGAAATCCGACGCCAAGGATCTGCCACGGCCGAGAAGCCGGCGACGCCTTCGGCTGAGCTGGAGGAGACGCGGCGCCTCCGCGCGCAGGTTGCGGGCATGTTGGCGGAGGTCAAGGCATCGTCGCGTGCCGCCGCCATGCACATGCGCCGGCTGCTCGAGGACGCTCGGGCCGGCTCGGTTCAGAAAGCGCCGGAGAAAGCGCCCGAGAAGCCGCCGGAGCCGCCCCGTCCTTCGCCGGAACTTGAGGAAGTTCGCCGTCTTCGCGAGCAGGTGGACGGCGCGCTCAACGAACTGAAGTCCACGTCTCGCGAGGCGCACGAGCAAGTCCGCGGGATGCTTGAGGAAGCTCGCAACACGGCCGCATCGCTTGAGACCCAGGCGGCAAGGAGCTTCGATGCCGCAGAACGGCACGGCGCCGTCGCCCAAGTCCAGACCGAGCACATGCTCCAGCAGGTTCGTGCGTTCACGCAGGGCGAGCAGCAGCGCATCGAAGAGGCGATGTCACGGGATCAAGCCGCCCTGCAGGCTGCTCAACAGGCGCGCAAGGAAGCCGCCAAGCTCGCCGACGAGACGTTGAGGGTGTCGAAGCAAAGCCAGGACGGCACGCGGACGGCCCTGAACGAGGCACGTCAAGCCGCGGAGGGCCTCGAGCAACTCGCCGTTCAGGCGATGGGAACGACGGAGGAACAGAACGCGGCCCTTCGCAAGCTCGTGCAGCAACTCGTGGAGCAACTCGCCAGCAGCGGGGACGCCAACGGCGCCCTTCTGTCGGAGTTGGCGATGCTGCACCAGGCGGAGATCGAAGCGACCCGTCAGCGCGTCGATGTTCTTGTCAACGAACTGCGGGAACGCGACAAGGAGTTCAGCCGCCAAAGCGTCGAGACGGCGACCTTCGTGCGCAGCCAGATCAAATCCGTCAGCGACCGGCTCGACCATCTGCCTCTGGAGGCGACGGCCCGGGCAGACGCGCTCAACGAAACGATGTTGAAGTTCCTGGAGGAAGCCAAGTCCCGCGGCGAGACATCGTATCAGCAATTGGTGGACGTGGTGACCGTGGCGCTGCGGGAGATGCAGCGGACCCGCAAGGCCCTGCACGAGACGCAGGAACGGATGGCGACGGAGGGGAATCACGTCGGTTCGCAGACGACGAACCTCCTGGAGGAAACGCGGGACTTGCTGACGAGAACGCGGGAGCAAGCCGCCTTGCTGCTGGCGAACCTGCGATCGCAGGTCACGGAGCAGGCCGAACGCGCGGACAAGCTCTGGCAGACGGCTTTGTCGCAGGGCGCCCGCACGCTTTACGAATTGGACGCCAAGCTGGCGGAGGCTCGAATACGGGCCGAGCACGCGCGAGGCGATCTGGAAACGACGGCCCAGATGGCCGTCAATGAATTGGCCAATACGCGCGGCGCGTTTGAATCAGGCCTCGACGCCCACAAGAGCGAGATCGCCAGGCTGGCGACCGACGCGAGAACCGCCAAGGACAAGATCGCCGCGGAGTTCACCGAACTGCGCAAGGAGATGGAAGACGTTTCGGCCAAGCAGCAGACCGAATTGCGTCGCAAGGTCGAGCAGTTGATCGAGGAGTCTGTGGCCTCCGCAGACGCACGATTGAAGGAGACCGTACAGCGACTCGACGAGCACAAGCGCGAATTCATGAAGGTGGCCGAGGAGGCCGTTGCGGTGGCGGCCGCCGTCTCGACACGGTTCGAGGGAGCTCGGCAGAGCCTCGACGAATCGGCGACCCGGCAGCAGGAAGCCCTGAAGCAGCGCGTGGAAGCGATGGTGCAGGAATGCGAACGGTCCGTCGACCACGCCGTGGCGGAAGCGACGAAACGTCTCGACGCCCATCGATCCGAGCTTGAGGCGCTGGGCGAACAGACAGCCGCGGCCACGCTCGAGATCGCACGGCGATTGGAGAAAGTCCGAGGGGACCTCGAGACGGCATCGACCAGCGAGCAGGAGACGTTGCGGCAGCAGTTGGCCCATCAACAGGCGGAGTTCGCGCAGCTGTCCGAACAGGCGACGCAGACCGCCGAGGCCATCACCGCGCGGTTCGCCCAGGCGCGAGAGGAATTGCAGACGTCGGCCGGCACGCAGTTGGAGACGGTACGGCGCCGCTTGGCACAGCTTGTCCAGGAGTCGACGGCCGCCTCGGAGGAGCGGATCACCGAAGCCGTCCAGCGGCTGAACGCCAACAAGCTGGATCTCGCGAAGTTGAGCGATCAGACCGCGGGGGTGGTCGCCGACGTCACAAAACGGTTCAGCGAAGCCCGCAGCAGCATCGAATCAACCGTCGAGAAGCAGCATGAGAGCCTACGGGAGAACCTGGCCGTTTTGGTCAACGAGGCCGTGGCCGCAGCCCAGGCGCAGACCCAGCAAGCCGCGGAATCGCTCAAGTCGAATAAGGTCGAAATCGCCCGGTTGGCGAACGATGCTGCCGTGATTCGGTTGGACGTATCGCGACGATTCGACGAGCTGAAGAACGATCTCGAGATGACCGCTGCCAAGCACCAGGAAGGGCTCCGGCAGCGCGTGGGCAAACTCCTCGAAGAGACGGAGCAGAACGTTTCCACGGCTGAAGACAAGGGCAAGGAGACGACCGACCGCCTGGGCCACGAGGTGGGGCAGGCGTCTCAGCGCGCCCAGACGATCTACACGGAACTGCAGCAGTCGCTGTCGCTGCTCGAGGAGAACTCCGGCCGGACGCAGTCGCAATGCCAGCAGGAGTTCGACCGGGTTCAGCAGAGCTTCGCCGATCTCGTCAGCCAGAATCGCAGCGCACTGCAGCAAGTCCAGGCTCAGGTGGACGGCCTGTCGCAACAAGCAACGCAGACCTCGGAGGCCCTCAACACGAAGCTTGCCGAACTGCGGCAGGCGGCCCAAGCCGGCGTCCGATCGATCGGCATGGAACTGGACGAATGCCTCGACCGTGCGATGCAGAAGGCCAGCCAGATCGGCGAGAACTGCGACGCGGTGGCGAGCAGCCTGGCGGATCGGATGCAGACGACGCAGCGCGAAGCTCAGAACACGATCGCGGGCGCGGAACGCGTCATCTCGGAACTGGAGGAACGCAGCCACGGCGCCCTGGCGGATGTCCGATCGGGGCTCTCCCAGATGGTCAAGCGGTCCGAGCATGTCCAGAAGGACCTCGTGCAGTTGCGCGACGACGTTGGCCAGACGGCGAAGGCTGCCGAGCAGCACATGCACGAGACCGCCGCGGCCATCGTCGAGCAGATCGAGGCCCTGCGAAAGGCCGCTCACCGCGACGCCGAGGCGAATCAGCAAAGGCTTGCGGCTCTGCGGCAGCAAGTCGAGCAGGGCGCCGAGCAGGTTCGACAGAACTCGACGAAGCTCCTCAACCAGGTCGAGGCCGGCACCCAGAGCCTGCGCGACCACGCCAACGAACTGCTCAAGCAGGCCCAGGACGGCGCCGACCGCATCGGCGAACGAGCGGCCGCGATGCTTGAGCAGGCGCACACGGCGGCAGATCGCTTCCGAGAACAAGCTGAGAACCTGTTGCGGCGGACCGAAACCAGCGCGACGGCCGTCAACAAGGAGATCCAGACGGTCCGCAACGAGCTGTCGCGACAGGCCGATGCTCTCAAGGAGCAGGTCTCCGGTGCAACCTCCGATCTTGCGGAGGCGCGGCAGGAGACCGCGTTGCGCTTCCAGCAGGCTTCGGAGGTTCACACCGAGGCCCAGCGCAGAACCGACGATTTGCTCAAGCAGGCCGACAAGGTCAAGGCACAGTCCGAATCGCTGCTCAACATGCCGCGACGTCTCGTCGAGGAGGCGAATCAGCAGGCGGCGTCGCTGGCCGATCTCTCGAAGAAGGTGACGGCGATCGTGCAGCAGCTCGCGGCGGCGGGCGACAAGGCCCAACGGAACAAGACTGATCTCGACAAGGCAAACGGCTCGGCCGCGGAGACGGTCGATCTGTTGAAGCGGCACACGGCCCGCGTCGGCCAGTTGGTCGGCATCATCCGCCAGCTCTACGGCACGATGGACGCGCGAATTGACCGGCTGCGAAGTCGGCTTGCCCAGGCCGACGAACTGTGCCGTACGGTCCCGACGGAGATCGACAGTCTGCGGACGGCGCTCAGCATGGAGACGGAGGAGCCGATCAATACGCGGTCAAGGCTGCTGAACGACGAAACGGACCGAACGCCGCCCGCGTCCACGAGCGTCAGCAAGCCGGCGGCCACGCTGGAGGCGAAGACGCCGAAGACGATCGGCCGGTCCGGCGGCAAGCGTCCCCCGCTCGGCGACCTTGTTCGCAACAGTCAGAAGCTCAACAAGTGGCTGCGTGACGTGCTGAAGGACGCGGAACAGCCAGAGCAACAGCAACAGGCGGCCGCGCCGACGACGCAGGCCTCGCAACGCAACAAACAGCCGACGCCCGTTTGATCATCCGACCCGCGGTCCGCGGTCGCCTGCCGCTTGGACGGCCTGCGACCACGCATCAGGACCCGAATCTCCGGAACTGAACGAGACCATCGTGCGCGATCTCGCCACGCGGATGGTAGCGGCCGAGCTCCCGCTCGGCCGTTGCGGAGCATAGCAGCCGACGCATTCTACGGCCGACCAGGAGGTCGG
>CAZERK010000021.1:6126-15918 GCA_964514515.1 uncultured Planctomycetaceae bacterium | reverse complement strand
CAGCAGTTCGTGCGCCGCGGCCGCGCCCGGCTCGTCGCCAGCGCGCTGGAGCACGTCCGCGAGTTGATGCACCAGTTGTGCGAGCGCCTGCTTCTGTCGCGTGTAGTTCCGGAGAGCCGCCGTGTCGGCTTCTTGCGTGGCCGAGCTTCCGTCAAGCGCGCTGGTAGCTTTTTGCCCCATTGCCGTCAATCTGCACGTAGTCAACGGTGCATCACTTCACGACCAGGACGGGACACGGGGCGTGCTGGACCAGGCCAAAGGCAGTGCCGCCCATCACGTGCAAGGAGTACGCCGTCTGCCCGACGAATCCGGCGACCAACAAGTCAAAGCGACTGGATTCGATGAACTGCACGACCGCCTTGACCTCGTGGCCGATGATCACGTGCGGGTGCAGAGTGGTTCCAGCCTGCCGTGCGTTGTCCTGAGCCGTCCGTATGGCCGGTGCAAAGACGCTATCGCCCCATTCGCATTCATCGTCCATGGGGAGCACAGCGCCGTCGTGCCGTGAAATCTCCTCGATCGAGACACTGTGTAGCTCCGCCCCCACCCGCTGTGCCAGGTCAATGGCACGACGCAGCGCCTTAAAGGAGCCGTCCGAGCCATCAAGTGCAACCAGTATTCGCATGTCAACTCTCACTTGCATTCCGGGCGGCATGCGGGGAGACCTCCGCGGTCCAATTCCCCGCTTCGTCCGGAAACAGCTCCCGATACACGTCTTCGCCATAGCTGGTATCGAGCGGCTCGCCCTCGATCAG
The DNA here is from genome assembly GCA_964514515.1 of uncultured Planctomycetaceae bacterium. Classification (GTDB taxonomy): domain Bacteria; phylum Planctomycetota; class Phycisphaerae; order UBA1845; family UTPLA1; genus CAZERK01. Next base: position 15,163 of record CAZERK010000021.1, on the reverse strand, counting down.
CCGGAAGGTCCGGGTTCCGTCCGGCCGCCTCTCGGCGCGCAGGAAGAGCGCATCCTCGGCCCCGGCGTCATAGAGGCCGCGTGCGAAATTGTGCAAGTGCGTCACGAAGAGGACTTTGATGCGCTTCTCAAGCATCGTGCCCACAATCTGCCGGGCGATCTCAGACCCTTCGCGCTGATTCGTCGCGGCGAACGATTCGTTACAGAGCAGCAGCGAGTTCGGCCGAATGTGGTCGGCGATTTCGCTCATCCGGGCCAGTTCCTCGTCGAGCTTGCCGTACCTCATCGTCGCGTCTTCCTCACGCTTGTAGTGCGTGAACAAGCTCGGGCATGACTCGGCCTCAAAGGCCTCAGCCGCCACGATCATGCCAGCCTGCATCATCAACTGGGCCAAGCCGATGCTACGCAGGAAGATCGACTTGCCGCCCTGATTGGCGCCGGTGATGACGATGAGGCTCTTGCCATCGGCATCGGCCGTGTTACCTACCACACGCTCGTCCATGAGGAGCGAGAGGCAGGGGTCGTACAACCCGCTGAAACGATGCCGGCGCTGGCCCGCGGGCGCCGGGCGTGGAAAACACACCGGCTCGCCCTTTGCCAACAGCCGCTCGTGCAGGTTTAGGCAAGCCACATAGAAGCCCAGTTCCAGCCGCAAGGCTTCGAAGAAGCTCAGCACGTGATCGGCCGACTGGCCGAGTGCGTTTGCCACGCGGTTGATGCCGGAGTCGCGGAGGTGGGACAAGAACCTTGCCCCGGCCTCGTCACGGTCAGCAAGGCGAAAGGTGTAAGCCGGCGGCCCCTGGCCAAGGACCCGCTTGAGCCAGCCTGGCCCCTTTCCCTGTGCCTGGCGAAGCGTGTAGTTGACGCCTTCGTTGCCCGGGCCCAGGCCGGCACTCAGCAAGACGCCCCTGCGGAACTTCAGGTCCGCCAGATGGCTCTCGATGCGGGCCAGGTACTCGTCACTCAGTTCCCGCTCGATCATCGCGAAAAACGTCGTGAACCCCTGCGACTCGAAGTCGCTGGCGTGTGCCGCGGCAATGCCGTGCAAGTTCTTGAGCACGCCGACAAGCATCTGCAGCAGCTCGATCGCCTCGTACAGGACTGAGCTGGGAAAGCGGCCAAAGATGCCGAAGCGGCTCTTCCGTCGGTTCTCGATCGTCTGCACAACGACATCGTAGTAAAGCTGCCGGATCACCGCCCGGTGCTTCAGACAGTCCTTCAGGACCTGCTGTCGATAGAGAATCGTGTCTACGCTGTTTTCCATGCCGGTCAGCAGCGCGGTCCGCGCCACGTCGAACAGGAACCGGTCGCCCCCCGCCATGGCGCCGAGCAACGTGTCCAGCTCCAAGTCCTGCATCAGCGCGGCGTGCTCGGGTGGCCACTGCCGCTGCAGATTGAAATCCCGATCGCGATGCATCAAGCGCGGTTTCATGTTCTGATCCGCTTCATCAGCCATTCGCGCGTGACCCGGTGCGTCTCGGCGATGGCCAGGGCATACGCGAGTCCGTTGGCCGGCCGGCGCTCGATCTTGTAGGTGCGCACCGCCGGGTTATCCGGCTCGACCGTGCTGACCACGCTGACCGTTTGCTCATTGAAAGCCGATAGTTCATCCAGAAACGTGACGCACACGCCAAGCCCATCCAACGCAGTGAGCCGCGCCATGATTCTCTTGCCCAAGTAGACCGCGTCCCGTAGTGTCGTCGAAGAGAAGATCTCGTTGAGGATCACGATGCTCTTTGGCGTCGCCCGCTCCAGGATCGCGCGGATACGCAGCAAGTCGTCGTGCAGCTTGCCGCGGAGCGTTTCGATCTGCTCCTGCCTTTCGAAGTGTGCGAAGATGTGGTCGAACAGAAACAGCCGGGCTTCGGTTCCGGGAATCGGGCCGCCCAGGGCCGCCAGATAGTGCAACTGACCAAACGTGCGTGCGAACGTCGTCTTGCCGCCGTGGTTCGGGCCGGAAACCACGAAGATGCGCTCGGGCTCGCGTAAGAAGAAATCGTTCGTTACAACGTGACCGTCGCGATCGATCAGCGCGCCAGCCAGCGCCAGGTCGAAAGTGGCCCGGGCGTCAATTTCCTTGGACTGGTTGGAAAGCCGTGGATAGCAGAAGCTCAGGCCGGCGCGCCGGAACTTGTCGACGTGCGACAAATAGGCGACGTAGAACTGAATCTCCCGGTCGAAGCGAGATAGCGTTCGGTCCAGAGAGCCCGCGTGCTCGATATAGAACCGCTCCAGGGCCTGAAAGGTGTCCGGGTGCAGCCGTGCGACCCGCTCCACGACTTGCGCCTGCACATGGTTCATGCCCTCCCGGGGCAGGTCCTTGGCCAGATAGTCCTTCACGGCGCCGTGTCTGAATTTCCCGAACGTCTCCTCAACCGCAGCGCTGTAGTCACTTGCCGCCTCATACTGGCGTACTGTGACCCGACCGTCCCGGAGGATCAGGCAGTACTGAATGGCGCACAGATCAGACGCGAGCGTTGTCATCTCCGTCGCGAGTGCGCGAAAGGCATCCGTTTCGACGTACTCGGTAAGATACTCGCGGAACGCACGCAGGCCGAGCGACGCAAGGGCCGATGTCGCGAGGCTACCGGCGAGATCCTCGACGGCCCCGCAGTACTCTTGTACGGCGCTCAGGAAACGCCGTTCCGCCTGGTATCTGTAGTAGTGTTCCTGGTCGCGGGGCAAATGCCCACGCATTACGCGCATGTGCTGCGAAAATGACTTGATAGCCTGCATGAGGCCCGCATCTTCGAGATCCTGCATGACCGCCTGGCGATACGCGATCGCATCGACCTCGGTGAGCGGGGCGTAGAAGAACGGGGCGAGATCGTATTCTTGCCAATCGGACGTGATCGCTTCGACGATGCGATCGAGATTCAGGTCATGGAAGAAGGCCGGTGCTGTGCTGATTGCCTGCCCGACACCGTCGTGCGATCCCGGGAACAGAATGCTGTCAAAGCACAGACGAGCCGCGCCCGGATCGCAAGCCGGTCCACTTGAGAACTGCGAATGGTCGAGACTCGGCATGTGCATGCTTTCCCACATCGCGCGCGGCCTACCCATCAGCGCCCAAAGTGGGCCTGTGCTCCCAGTTCCTGCTCGATCTCCAGCAGACGGTTGTACTTGGCGATTCGTTCGCTACGGCAGGCCGAGCCGGTCTTGATCTGGCCGCCACCCATTGCGACCGCGAAGTCGGCCATGAACGCATCTTCGGTCTCGCCCGAGCGGTGGGAAATCACGAAGCCCCAGCGCGCCTTGCGGCACAGCTCGATAGCCTGGATTGTCTCGGTGACCGTGCCGATCTGGTTCAGCTTGATGAGGACGGCGTTCGTGGACTTCTCACGAATACCCCGTTCGATGAAGCGCGTGTTGGTCACGTATAGGTCGTCGCCGACGATCTGAATCTTGCCACCGAGCTTGGCGGTCTGACGGGCAAAGCCTTCCCAGTCGTTTTCGGCCAGGCCATCCTCGATCGAGACGATCGGGTACTTCTGCACCCACGCGGCGAGCAGCGCGGTGATTTCGTCGCTCGTCTTTTTTCCTTGGCCGGACTTCACGAGGTTGTACGCGCCGTCCTCCCAGAACGAGCTGGCTGCGGGGTCGAGCGCGATCGCCACGTCCTTACCGGGCTGGTAGCCCGCCGCCGCGATGGCCTCGACGATGACCTCACACGCCTCGTCGTTGCTCTTGAGGTTCGGCGCAAACCCACCCTCGTCACCGACGCCGGTCGCGTAGCCCTTCTTCTTCAGGATGCCCTTCAGAGCGTGGAACGTCTCAGCCCCGTATCGTAGCGCTTCGGCGAACGTCGGCGCGCCGATCGGCATGACCATGAATTCCTGGAAGTCCACGCTGTTGTCCGCATGGACACCGCCGTTCAGGATGTTCATCATCGGGACGGGTAGCCGTGCGGCCGCAGGATCGCCGAGGTAGGCGTACAACGGCTGTCCGCCGGCCTGCGCCGCAGCCCGCGCGACGGCCATCGACACGCCCAGGATCGCATTGGCGCCGAGCTTGCTCTTGTTCGGCGTGCCGTCCAGTTCGATCATCAGACGGTCAATCTCGGCCTGCCGGCTTGGATCCTGCCCAACGAGCTTGGGCGCGATTGCCTCGCGCACGTTGGCAACCGCCTTCAGCACGCCCTTGCCGCCGTAGCGTTTCCGGTCGCCATCCCGCAGTTCCACGGCCTCGTTTTCGCCGGTCGAAGCACCGGATGGCACCGACGCCGAGACGGCGATGCCGTTGTCAAGGGTCACAAACACGCGGACCGTGGGGTTGCCGCGTGAATCGAGAATCTCCATGGCGCTCACGGACTTGATGGTGCGGCTCATATTGCATCTCCAGTTAGAGTGTTATGGTCGGACGCCGCGCGACCCAAGTCCGCGGCGGCTTCGGCTTGAAATGCTCCAGGGCCAGGATGAGCTTCTCAACGTAGTCCTCTGAGTCCCAGACGGCGTGAACATCCAGACCGTAGTCTGGGCGCCGGGCGAAGTCACGCCAGCAACTCGGAACAAACCACCGCACGTGAGTCCTCCTCATTCGAGCCGGGCCAGCCGCAGTATGTTGCCGAGCGTCTCGCGCATCCGCGGGTCGATTGGGAGGCGCCCCATCGCCGCAAGGGCCGGGGCGGGGTCATACGCCGCGCGTCGCAGCGTGATCTTGCCGTTCTCCCACAGCGCGTACGCCGCACGCGGGTCGCCGTCCAACGGTTGCCCGACTGACCCGGGATTCACGATTTGGAGACCGTCGTGCGGGCGAAGCAGGGGCCAGTGCGTATGCCCCACCACCAGCACGTCGGCGTCAATTCCCATGGCAACCTCATTCACGAAGTCGACCGATGCGTCGGGCCGCAGGCTGTAGTCATACAGTGGATCGCGCGGCGTTGCATGCACGACTGCAAAACGCGTGCCGCCCATGTCCCAGGTCAGCCGGAGGGGGAGGTGCGCGAGCCAGGCGATGTCTGCGGGTTGAAGTTGAGAGCGTGTCCAGCCGCGCATCGCCAGCGCCAGCGGTTGCTTCGCCGGACTGGCGTTGGGATCGGCGCCCCAGGCGACTGCATGGTCGTGATTCCCGCGCACCGCGATGACGCCCTGTGCCCGCAGCGAATCCAGCGTGGCGCATGGATCGGGACCGTAGCTGACGATGTCTCCCGCGCAAAGCAGGTGGTCCACCGCTCCGGCGTCGTGAATCACCGCTCGCAGCGCCCACAGGTTGGCGTGTACGTCCGAGATGAGCAGCACTTTCATAGGCCGGCCCCTTCCGTGAGCGTCGGCGGCCGTTCGTCCGGCCAGTTCTGGCTCCACAATTCCAGCGCCGCCCCATCCTGCGGATTTGCGACCAGGGCTTCTTGCAGGAGGTCATGCGCCTCGGGCGTTCGCCCGAGCTTGATGAGTGCAAGCGCCCAGTGCGCGCGGAAGGAAGGTTCGTACGGGTTTAGCCAAACAGCTCGTCTGAATTGCGACTCCGCCAGCTTCAGCGCGCCGCGGTTGATCAGGTAGCAGCCGAGTTGATCGCGATCAAACCCGAGGAGTCGGCAAGGCCGCAGCAGCTCCTCCCGCACAAGCTGCGGATCGCGCCGCGGCCGCGCGATCTTGGAGCGCGGTGCTCTGGCTTCAGTCCGTTTGTGGGGCATCTTGGCGTCCAAGCAACTGCTCGCGCACTCCGTTCATGACGCGGTACTCAACGCAATCACCAAAACCACCAGTAAAGCCAAAAGTACGTACGCCACATACGCATTCAGCCGTCCGTGATGGGCGCGTGCCAATGCGTTCGCGATCCTCAGTGCCCCGTGCCGTAGCGGGGACAGGATGTAGCGATCGACCATGTGCGTCTCTTGGCGACGGTGGTGAATCGCGGCTCGAAAATGCTCGGCCACCGTCTCCCGCGCCTCATGCGTGATGGGGCGGAGCATGGTGTCGAAGACGACACGCACGGGGTTCGAAAAGCCGGTCGCCGTGTAGGTCATCTCGGGCAGCAATCGCCGAACGCCGCCGTCCCAGCACGGCCGGCGCACCACCGTGCGGCGGCGCCGCAGGCAAACCCACACCACTGCGAACGTCACTCCCAGGAGGCCGAGCAAGACCGGTAGCATGTACGATGTCGACATTGCGAAAACCACCGGGTTCTGCTCACCACCCCGATGCAGGACGACCAGCCCGCGGCCGGGTAAGACCCGCTGGCCGACTTGCGCGCCAAGGTCGTGGAACTCGGCCGCAAATCCGCTCGGAAGCCCTCCGGTCCCGGTGTGCGAGGCGAAGAACGGCGGCACGAGCGCCTCCGCGGCACTGGCCTGCGTCATCGGCTTCACCACGCCATCCAGCGCTGAGATCACATACGTCGGCAGCACGCCCAGCAGTAAGCACAGGGCCGCCAGTAGTCCCATCGGCGCGACCATCGATCGCGGCGCCTCGCGAGCTCGCCCGGCCCGCGCCGAACGTGACGTTCCGAGGAAGCCCATCGCAAAGGCCTTCACGAAGCATGTGACGGCTAGCGCCGCCGTAAGGGCCAGGCCAGCGCCACACAGCGCGAAAACAACCTTCACCCCCACGCTGGAAAGCTCGGCGCTGCGCAGGAGCATCTGCAGCGTCAGCCACTCGCTTACGAAGCCGTTGAATGGAGGCAGCGCCGCAATGGAAAGCGCGCCCGCCAGGAACAAAAGTGCCGTCCACGGCATGCGCCGGATCAGGCCGCCCAGGTGATCCAGATCGCGCGTCCGGGCGCCGGCATCCACGGCGGCGGCGCCCATGAACAGGAGCGACTTGTAGAGCGTGTGGTTGGCCATGTGATAGAGCGCGGCAACGAACGCCAGCGCCGCCAGGACGGGATGGCCAGTCGCCGTGAACACTAGCCCCGCGCCCACGCCCACGGCGATGATACCCGCGTTTTCCACCGAGCTGTGGGCCAGCACCTTCCGGAGGTCATTCTCGGTCGTGGCGTAGAGGATGCCGATCAGAGCCGAGATCGTCCCGACGACGAGAACCGTCACACCTGGACCGACCAGTCCGGTATGCAGTAGGTCACCATTCACGCGGAGAATGCCGTAGAATCCGAGATTCAGCGTAACGCCGGCCAAGACCGGCGCGATCGCGGCGGGGGCGGCGGCGTACGCCCGGGGCAACCACGAATTGAAGGGAACCAGGCCTGCCTTCACGCCAAACCCGAAGAACGACAGCAAGAACACCGCCCAGCATGCGGCGTGGCCCATGGCATGGGACAGACCTCTGATAGCTCCGAACTGCATGCTGCCGGTGTGAAGCGCCAGCAGCAGCAATGCGAACGCCGCCGCCAGTGTCCCGGCCTCACCCATAGCCAGCATCAGATAGCCGGCCTGAGTGCGGTCTGACTGCCGGTGTTCGTAGTTGACCAGCAGATAGCTTAGGATCGACATTGCTTCCCAAGCCAGGAGCAAGAGCAGGATGTCGCCTGCGAGCAGGATGAGTACGATGGACGCCAGCAGCGACAGATACAAAACGTTAAACACTTTGAGGCTGTGGCGCCGGGAATACCGCCGCATGAATCCACCGGCGAAGATCGATGCCGGCAGAAGCGCCAGCGCCGACACGATGAGAAAGTAGGAGGCGAGGTGATCCAGGGAGAGCGTCAAGACGCCCAGCTCCGGCACGGACCAGAGCGAAACATGAAAGGCGTGGGCACCTACCAACCCCTTTGCGCCCAGCCAAAGCGTCGCGAGTGACGCGGCGGAGCCGATCCAGGCTAGCACTCCAGGGCACCAGCGTGGCGGGACGAGGATCGAGAGCGCGATTCCCGCGCCGCACAGGAAGAAGACCGTGGAAACCAAGAGACTGACGCTCATATCCGTGTGACCGCCTTCTCAAGACTGGGCCTTTCTGGCGACGGCACCTGCGTTGCCGATGGCAAGTGGCCGACCGCCACGAGCAGGCCATGCAGGATTGCTAACGGCGGCGGCGGCCAGCCGGGCACCTCCACGTCAACGGGGAGCAGATCGCTGACACCAGCGCCGCAAACGAAATTGGATTCGAACACTCCGCCTGACAGCGCACAGGCGCCGACGGCCATCACCCGTTTGGGGGTGGGCATGGCGTCGTATGCTTTCTGAAGCGGAACCTGCATGTGGTCGGTACCCGGCCCAACCACCAGCAGAATGTCCGCCTGCCTCGGCGTGGGTGTAATGAAGAAGCCCAGGCGGTGCATGTTGTAGTATGGGTTGTTCAGTTGCCGAACCTCGTTGAGGCATGCGCCGCAATCGCCGGCGTCAACCACGAGAATGTGAACTGAGCGACGGAACGCCGGACCGAAGCTCCGTCCCGGCTCGTCGACCCGCGCGATCTCCCTGCCCCACTCGTAGCCGGATTGCCAGTCGATTGGCGCCCCGGCGCCGCGCAGACACCGAAAGCAGTGAATGCAGCGGCGGTAGTCGACGATCAGGTGGTGATCGCGCGCAGAAATCGCTCCCGTTGGGCACAGGTCAGCGAGTTCGCCGGCGCGCTCCTCCTGACACGGTCCTCCCATCGGGAACCCTGGCGTGACACCCGGCGCGGTCTCCGCGCGCGCGGGATACCGCGTCGTCTTGATGCCGCTTGCCAAACCTCGTCGGACCCATTGAGTCATGCCAGCCTCTGAATCAACTCTCCACCGTCAGCGATCGTTCTCCGCAACCGAAAGACCAAAACTCGCCAACATGATTGGAAAATCCTGAAACGCGAACTTCTCGGCGGCCAGGTGAAACCCGTGCCAGTTGGTGAAGGACGGCGTGACCAGGCGGTATCGGGCGACCCGCCCATGCTCGTCAAGCCGTACCCAGTGAAACGCTGCGCCGCGTGGGGCTTCAACCCAACCGAGCGCCGCCCCGGAGCCGGTCGCGGATTCGGTCATCGCGATCGCGCCCGACGGCAGGGCGGCGACCGCCTGCTCCATCAGTCTGGCCGACTGCCGCGCTTCGGCAAACAGGATTCGCAAACGCGCGTACCCGTCGCCCTCCCGCTCGGCGGGCACGGCATCGAGGGGCGCGAGCACGAGGGGATGCCCGCGCTCGTGATGGAGTTCCTCGAGGGCCGGCCCCT
>CAZERK010000021.1:0-6116 GCA_964514515.1 uncultured Planctomycetaceae bacterium | reverse complement strand
CGCCCTCCCGCTCGGAGGGCACGTCAAACTTCATCGCCTCATATTCCGCATACGGTTGCGCCACGCGCATGTCGCGGGCGATACCCGAGGCTCGCGCCACCGGACCCACCAACCCGTGGTTGCGTGCTTGTTCTTCCGAGATCGTGCCGACCTCTTCCAGTCGGTCCAGAAAGCTGCTGGAAGTCCGAAGCATGTTCTCCAGCTCATCAAGCCTCGCGACGATGCCCTGGGCCTGGTGCGTGGCCTCGCGGCACGATGAATCGTCGAAATCGCGGCTCAGGCCGTTAGGGATCACCAACCCGAACAGGTAGCGATGCCCTGTGAACGCCCCGCAAAGGCGTAACAGCGACTCTTCCAGGATCGCCGCCTGACTGCTGGCGACCACGAGGCCGGTGGACTCGCAGATTTCCTGAATCACGCCGACGTGATGCCGAATCCGTTCCAGTTCCGACAACAGTACGCGCAATACGCGTGCTCGCGGCGGCACGGCGGAGCCGCGGATCCGCTCTATCGCTTGGCAAAAGGCCAGTCCGTGGGCGAAGGCCGTCGTGGCTGCGAACCGCTCCGCCAGGAGCAGCGTATCCGCCACGCTCCGTCCTTCCGCCGACTTTTCGATGGCCCGGAACTTGTAGAACAGGCGCGGAATCGCCCGGATCACATCCTCGCCCACGGTTTCCAGCAAGAAGTGCACCGACTCGCTCACGCCAGAGAATTTCGGTCCGATTGGCATCGCGAACGCGCCCGCGGCCTTGACAATTCGCCGGGGTCGCCAGTGCGGGTTCGGCTGGCGCTCGGCGAGCGCCTGCCGGCCGTCGAAACCGTGACGCATGGGGCACAGACTCTCTTGCCAGCGGTCGTCGTGCAGCACGAAGTCGCCCAGCCGCGGATGCCCCTCAAAGATCAGGCCAAAGTGATCCTCCGCCTCGCGTTCGTGCCAGTCCGTCGCGTGCAGCGCGGCGCTGAGACTGGGGAAAGTCACGTCCGACAGCGGTTGGCGGGCCAGAACGTGCACCCAACCCGAGTGGCGGTCGCCATAGAACAGGTAGCGCAGCTCCCAAGCGGCCGCGCCCTCCTCCACAATCAGGCCTGCGAAACTGTAGTCCAGCTCCCCGCGCAGCCACGGGGCGATGGCCGACAATTCCGCTGTGGAGCACTCGAGCTCGCACAGCGAACGGCGCATATCAATTCGAGCGTGCACGGACTCCGGCCAACGCTTCGCCGCGATCACGGGAATCTCGGAAAGCGTCTTCATCATTCAGCTCCCAGCACGGCCGCTGCCAGATGTAACAGCCGATGCAGCGGCGGGGGCAGGTACAGGCCCAGCGCAACCACAAGCAGGCCGGCAACACAGAGCGTAGCCACACAAGTCGGCGGCAGGTGCACATGCGTCCGTTGTTCTTCTCCGCCAGCATTCTTTCCGAACACCATGCGGTTGATGTGCAGCATGATTCCGAAGAACGCCACCGTGATGAACAGCGCTAGCAGGCCGATTGCCAGGTATTGGCCTTCTGCCAAACCCGCTTTGAAGATGGAAAACTCACTTAGAAAGAGGGCGAAGGGCGGCGCGCCGGCGATGGCCAACCCGCCGAGCAGCAGACTTGCACCTGCAGCCGGAGACGTGCGAATCAGCCCGCGCACCGCACCGATTTCACGCGTGCCGACCGCCAGGAGCGCAGCGCCCGCCGCGAAAAAGCAGAAGGACTTCGTGAGCATGTGGTTCAAAGCCTGATACAGCGCCCCGTAGTGCGCCGCCGCCGACCCCAGTCCTGCCGCGAACAGGATGATCCCCATGTGCTCGACGGTGGAGAACGCGAACATCCGTTTGTAGTCGCTCACCTGGAGGAGCAAAAATGCCGCCACGCCCGCTGATAGCAGTCCAAATGCCATCGCCCATAAATCGGCGTGCGCGGCGGGCACCGCCTTGAGAATCGGGAGCAACCGCAGGATGACGTACAAAACCACTGTCGTCTCGACGCCGGAAAGCAGGGCGCATACCGGCGATGGCGCCTGGCTGTGGGCATCCGGTAGCCACGTGTGCATCGGCGCCAGCCCCACCTTGGTGCCGAATCCCACCAGGATCAGAACGAAGGCCGTCTGCACCAGGACCGGGGGCATCCCAGGAGCGGCCTGGACCAGCCCCGTCCACGTGTAGCTTGTTCCCTGCGCCGCCTGCATCGCGGCGAACAGCACCAGGAAGCCCAACAAGGCCACCGCCGCCCCCATGAGCGAGAGCACGATGTACTTCCAGGCCGCTTCCAGGGCGGCGCGGGTATTCTCGAAGCTGACTAGCAGGGCGGAGCAAAGTGTGGTCAGCTCCACGACGATCCATGTCAGGGTCGGTTCGACCAGGACCGGAATCGCCAGCATCGAAAACACGAAGAGGTTGTAGTTCGCGTAATACAGGCGGAGACGGCGAAAGTCGTGCGTATCGGCGGCGAGATAGCCCCATGAGAAGAGCGCCGCGGTCACGCTGGCGAAGCTGACAAGCAGCAGCACGAGCACGCTCAACGGATCGACTTCGATCCACCGTGGAACCGCCTTCAGCGTCCCCTGCTGCAGCACGCGTCCGGCGCTCAGCCCGGCAAGCAGAAGAACCGCTACGGAGGACGCGAGCGTGGCGCTCGGCGCCAGTCCGCGCCGGGGAAGACATGACAGGGTCGCGGCCGCGACCGGCAGAGCTAGCAGAACGATGATGATCATACGGCCGTGTCCTCCGGGCGGGCCGCGTGCTCTTTGAGCTGCGCCAAAGCTCCGACATCGGTCGTGCCGATCTGGTGATGAACGGCTCGAATCAGCACTCCGGTAATGAACACCACGATGAGTCCATCGGTGGCGATGGCCAGCTCCACCAACATTGGCAGCGTGCGAGCCACACTGATGCCGGCAAAGAAGGCCCCGTTCTCCATCGCCAGCAGCCCAATAAGTAGCGGGACTGCCTCGCGCCGCACCGCCAGCGTATAAGCGCCCAGTAGAAGCCCGGCTAGGCCGATGGGCACGTTCGCCCCACGGAATTCGACCGCCACCGCATCCTGCAACGGAACCGCCAGGAAGAACGCCACGATCCCCAGCGCCAGTGCGATCAGCAGCGAGAGGGGAATGCTTAAGACCTGCACGATCTCGCGGCGGGCGTAGATTTCCTCGTGCAGGGTACGCCGGAGTATCCAGGGGATCAGCAGCGTCTTCGCAACGATGTTGACCAGCGCCACGCCTTGGAGGTGCAAGGAGTGGAAACGCAGGCCGAGCAGCGAAGCCGAAGCCGCCAGCAGCAGCGATTGAGCGATGAACAGCGCGAGTGTTCCCTTGGACTGCCGCGTGGAGACGATTCCGAACGCAGTCAGCAGAAACAGCCCGCCCACCAACGCGTTCAGCGAGCCGAGCGCCGACAGGGTTATAGATTCCGCAATCATCTCAGCCACTTCACAGCGTGAATACACGCATGATCATCGCCGCGACCGCGGCAACGAAGGCGCCGCCCAGGAACTCGCCGATGCGAAACAGACGCAGCTTGGCCAACGATGACTCGATCACCACCAGCACGAGCAGCAGCGCGAATATCTTGACGAGCAGCAGCGGCACCGCCAGCAACACTTGGCCGAGCAGCAGCTCGCTGGCCAGTCCCCAAGGCGTGACGAGCACGTTCAGGAAAATCGACATCAGCACAAACAGCTTCATATGCCCGCCCCATTTGATCAGCGCGGCGCCCTGGCCCGAATACTCCAGCGACTTGGATTCCTCGATCATGGCCAATTCAAAGTGTCCGGAAGGGTTGTCCACCGGTATGCGTCCGGCCTCCGCGAGGATCAGCATGAGGAAGGCTGCCAGCAGCAGCACGTGTGAGGGCTCCAGGAAATTGGCAGGCGGCGACATCCAACGCTGCTGCACGATGAAGGGGATGGTTGAGCCGGCGACAAACGAGACCGTGAAAAAAACGATGATGAATACCGGCTCGGCCAGGAACCCCACCATGCGGGTCCGACTGGCGCCCATCGGGCCGTAGGGGTTAGCCGTATCGACGGCGGCCAGAGCCTTGAAGAATCCGCCCAGGGCCAGCACGAAGCCGCCGCCGACCATATCCGCCATGAACGCGAAGAAGAGCGGATAGGCGGTAAGCACGGGAATCAGCAGCGTCACAAAGAGGGGCGTGACGAAAGCGACATACGGCGTGGCGCGGAAGATCCACGACCTCTCCTCCGATACAACCTCGTCTTTGTGAAACAGCTTCCAGATGTCGCGGTAGGGCTGAAGAATGCTCGGGCCGCGCTTGGACTGTACAACTTCCTTGAGCCGGTTGAGTACGCCGGCGACCAACGGTGAGAGAAGCACCACCGCTGCGACCTGTACGAGATTGAATAGAATTCGCTGCCTCATCCACACTGACCGCGCGCCACCGAAGACGTCAAACACTGCACTCAGGCATTTGCCGCATCGCCGTTCGCCCGGTACTTGATCACGTGGACTTTCTCGACGGTGACCAAGCCCTCTGCGACCATCTCGTCGATATAGGGCAGCAACTCGTTGAGCTTGTCCTCGGAGTCGACAATCTCGACGACCATCGGCAGATCCTCCGACAGCCGGAGGATTTTGGCCGTGTGCAGCCGGCTGTGCTTGCCGAATCCCATTGGCCCGCGCAGCACCGTCGCTCCGGCCAAGTGCAGTTTGCGCGCCTTCATCACAATCGCTTCGTACAAGGGCGTTCCGTGATATTTGTCGCTTTCGCCGACAAAGATCCGCAGGAGTAGTGCATCACCTTCCAGTTTCATCGCGCTCACCTCAAGTTGCCGACCGCATTACCGGCCTCGATTCTCGCGCTTATCCTCCGTGGACAGTAATTATACGCCGAACCACTGCTCCGCCAGACGATCGCCGACCAGGACCGACATGAACCCGAGCGTCACGCTCAGCAGGAGGTTCATGATGGCCAGCAACCCCTGGCCGTCGTTGGCGAGCGAAAACGTCTGTCACCCATACGAAGAAAGCGCCGTAAACCCTCCCAAGGCACCGACCGTCAGTGCGATGCGGTACTCCGCTGGAACCAACATGTCGGCCAAGGCCTTGTTCAAAAACCCGAGAACGGCGCAGCCGATGACGTTGACGATCAGCGCGCCAAGAGGAAATGCGCCGTGCACGAGGCGTTGCCCCCAACCCGAAATCAGGTAACGCAACGTACCGCCCAGCGCGCTCCCGGGCGCGACAAGCACAATCCTCCACATCCGCTCGGCCTCGCATGAGCGCACCGATACAGGTCCAACAAAGAAACCCGCCAAGGGTTAGCCCTGGCGGGTTTAATTCTGTCGCGCTCGATTTCCACCGCGACCCGCAGACCCTACCAAGGCGCCGTCCTGGTAGGAGTCATTAGGCCCGGCTCAGCGGGGCCGCTTCAAGGCGGACTCCATCGCCGGTTGAGAGCATAGTGCGGAAAACCGGGAAGAGCAACCCAGGTCGTCGATTGGTTAGCACAAACAATCCGCGCCTAACGCGGCACAAGGCGGGGAGCCCCGTTTCATTCAGCCGCGACTCTTAATCGAACCGGCGAGAACCGCGATAACCATTGCGCGGCCCTAAGGTTAGGGTGCTTCGGCTGTATTCCGCGGCTGGCAATCATCACGGCACGGGCTCGGCTTGTGCGTGTCTAGGCCTGAAGGTCCGAGCTGGTTTGCGAACCGCGAGCGTCGCCTCCCACCGCGCCGGAGCCAGCGCGTCGGTTGGCCAAGGCCACGATCTTGTGTTGCTCCTGAGGGGGAAAACAGCGGCGGTCGGCCGGGACGAGGACGATCGGTGAGTCCTTCCAATCCAAGTTTCTCGTATCGGCCACGCCAGCGTACAATCGTGTCGATGCTGGTGCGCAGCTCGCGTTTGATCTGCCTATGCGGTTGGCCGTCGGCGCAGAGCAGAATGATGCGGGCGCGCAGAACGTCGCGTTGCGGCGCGGTTCGTTTCCCAACGACCTGACGACCTGCCAAGCCCTAGTCCGCCAACTGCGCGAGCCCCGTGGTCCCTTGTGGTCGCGGGGCTTCTTCCCGCACCCTTGGGACACCGGAGTCATGCCTTACAAAATCCCGGGGTCTGGGGCGGAGCCCCAGGAGCATCGGCCCAGGATGCGGCGAACGAATCCCGGG
>CAZERK010000020.1:5305-16287 GCA_964514515.1 uncultured Planctomycetaceae bacterium | reverse complement strand
GGGTCGCGCGCGGCAGGTGCGTCGAAAGCCTTTGGATCCTGTTCGCGCTCGCGCCGGCGCTAAGCGGCTGCGTCGCCACGTTACGCCGACCGCTGCCCGAGAACGAGGCGGCGGATTTCCGAACGGCAGCCGTGCGATTCCTGAAGGAGGCGGCGTTCAGTCCCGAGCCGACGCTGCGGATGCAGGCGATCGAGGCCTTTCAGAGCGTTGCGCCCGACGAGGGCCTGGAGGCGATCGGCGTCAACATCCTGAACGAATTCGGCGGCGTAGAAGCCAGGAACTACCCCGGCGTCACGTTTGCCGGGCTCATGGCCTTGGGTTCGATGCGAAACGCGGACTACATCGCGTTGATCCGCCAGCACGCGGAGGACCCGGACCCCAACATCGTCATCGCGGCGCTGTTCGCGCTGCACCGCCTGGGCGACGAGCGCCGCACGGGGGAACTCTCGGAGTACTTGCTCCGTCATCGCGATGCCAGAGTCCGCGCCAACGCCGCCCTGGCGATCGGCCGTCTCGGCGAGCCGAAGTCGGTCAAGCTGCTGCGGATGGCGCTGCACCGCGAGAAGAAGAGCGCCGCCAAGCTGCAAATCCTCGAGGCCCTAGCAGTCTACGGCGACCGGAACGCCGTCGAACGGCTCATCTTCGACGGCTACAGCGCCAGGCCCGATCAGGCGGCGCTCGCCTTAATGTGCCTGGCCAACGCCGGCTGCGTCGAGGCGGAGGACCTGTTCTTCTTCCGGTTGAAGTCGGCGGAGTACCCGGAAATCCGATTGCAGGCGGCGCGGGGGCTGGGGCGTCTGGGTTTCGACGACGGCCTGGACGCCGCCCTCGCCCACCTGTACTTCAACTCCCCAGATCGCGGCCGGCAGGACGATCCGCCGGATCAGCAGATCGCCCGAATTCGCGCGCTGGCGGCCCTGGCGCTGGAGACAATTGGCGATCCGGCTGCGCTCGGACCGTTGAAGGACGCCTTCGAAATGCCTGGCCAGTCGGACTACGTGCATCTAGCCGTGGCGCGAGCGGCGATCCGGATCATCGACGGAAGGGGCTTGAACCGACCGCGACCGAGCACGCAGCCGACGTCGGTCGCATCGGGGGGGCGCTCCCCCTACGACGGGAGCGACTCCCAATAGCGAGGCGGAGTCGCCGCGGGGCATCGCCCGGCAAGGCGCAGTACCACGATGCGGTGGGTATCGTTCGCAATCCTGCTTCTGGTCGTGTTGGCGTTGCAGTCAGCGGCGGCGCCGTTCGTCGCCGTGCACACGGTTCAGCCGGACTTCCTGATCATCGTGGCCGTCTACTACGGCTTGACGGCCCGCACGTATGACGCGCTGTTCGCCTGTTGGATCATCGGCCTGGCCATCGACCTGACGGGGCTAGGCTTCCAGCTGTATTCGATCGTCGGCATCCATGGCCTGGAGCTCGGTGTGATCGGGGCGGGCCTGGTCATGCTGCGGGAGCTGTTTTTCCGCGACAGCGTGATGACCCAAATACTGCTCACGTTCATCGGAAAATGGGCGATGGACGCGGCGGTCGGGCTGCACATGATCCTCGTCGTGGACCTGCCGATCGATTTCAGCGAGATCGCCACGCGAGGCTTCCACGCCGCGGCCTATAGCGCCGCGCTCGCGCCGTACGGTTTCTGGTTCCTCCGCGGGCTGCGCAACACGCTGGGCCTTGGAGCGCCGGAGCGTTTGCGCGTACGATAGCGGCCGCACGCCGCGTTCCTCTCTTCTTTCAAGCGGACGGTGAACGGCCGACGAGGGCATGCGTACAGTCAGGCGGAACGGTCGGAAGAGTGAGGACGAAGCCTGAAACATGAAGGATGGAAAGAGGGTACTCGCCGTTGGCAGTCGGCGTCTTGCAGGGCACGAGGCGCACAACTGGAGCGTTTCACGGTTGCGTGCATCCGTAGCGGCCAACCTCCGGCTCGGCCGTCTTTCGCATGCTTCGGCCGAGCAGGAGCTTGGCCGCTACCTAGCCCGGAGTCGCATGCGACCGTGAAATGCTGTAGGCGGAGGTCCTTTCGTTCACGCGCTTGGAGCGGAGAGCGCCCCGTCATCGCTACCGGGATTGGGATCGACCTGTCGTGTTTGAGCGGCGACTCAAGGTTCTGTTGGGCTTGCCGGCGGTCTGCGGCCTGATGTTGATCGGACGGCTGTACCAGTTGCAGGTGCTCCGGGGGGACGAGTACGTCCGTCTGGCGGAGGCGGCGCTCGTGGCCCCCAAGCAGTACTTGCCTCCGCTACGAGGCCGCATCCTGGACCGATTCGGCCGCGTGCTGGTCTCGGACGAGCCCGCACATGACGTGACCGTGCATTACGGCGTGCTCAGCATGGACCCGTCCTACTTGCTGCGCGTCGCCGACCGCGTCCGCAAGCAGGAGCCGCGCTGGCAGGGCGCCACGCGAACGGCGCTATTGGACGAAGTCCGGCGTCGCGTGGCAACGATGTGGCAGACGTTCGCGGAGGTCGCCGGGCTGTCCATGCACGAATTGGCGGACCGTCGGGATGACGTTTGCGGGAGCATCGAAAGGCTCCGACGGCACATCTGGAGGGCCCGGCGCGAAGTCGGCGCGGAGCAGCCGTTCGACAGGCTTCGGCTGCGCGAGGAGAACTTGTTTCACCCGGTCCTTCGCGACGTGTCCCCCGAGGTTCGGACGCGAATCGAGATCGCGCTGTCGGACTTGCCCTTCGTGCGCGTCGAACCGTCGGTGCGGCGGGTCTGGGCGGACGACACGGAGTCGCTCTGTCACGTGCTGGGGCGGCTCAACCAGGCCTCGCCGGAGAAGATCAAGAACGATCCGCTTCAAAACGACGAACTGGGCTGCTATCGAGCAGGCGATCTCGTTGGCGTGTCAGGCATCGAATGGCTCGGCGAGGACATGCTCCGAGGCAAGCGAGGCTTCGAAGAGCGACATCTCAGCGGCGCGTTGCTGGACGATGCGCCGCCGATCGACGGGCTCGACGTTCAACTGACGATCGACCTGGACCTTCAGGATCACGTCGCCGACATCCTGCGGGCCGCGGTTCGGGAGCATCCCCCGTCGACCGGCGCAAGCTGCGTCATCATCGACGTCGAGTCTCGCGAGGTGCTGGCTCTGGTCAGCGTGCCGACCTTCTCGCGCAATCAATTGCGGACGGACTTCGCGATGCTGCGAGACGACACGGTTCACCTGCCCCTGCTGTTTCGAGCCGTCCAGGCGCAGTACCAGCCCGGCTCGATCATGAAGCCGGTCGCCCTGCTGGCCGGGCTCGCCTACGGCGTCGTCGACCCGGCGGAGACGATTACATGCAACGGGAGCCTCTTTCCAGGCTCCGAGAAATGGCATTGCTGGACGCATTGGCGGAGCATGCCGGGGCACGGCCCGCTAACCGCCGAGGACGCCCTCAAGAATAGTTGCAACGTCTATTTCTACACGATCGGGCAGCGCACCAACGCCGAACGGCTGACGAGGTTCTATCGTGATTTCGTCCGCGGTCCGGGGGCCGGCGACGGGAACGCCTCCGCCGCGGGCATCGGTCTCCTGGAGGAACGCGCCGGGCTCCTGCCGACGCGCGACTGGATGCGCAAGCAGCGGCATCGCAGCTTCAGGCCCGCCGACGGGCGGAACTACGCCATCGGTCAGGGCGAGTTGCTGATGACGCCTCTGCAAGCCGCCAACATGATGGCGACCCTCGCGGACGGCGCCTGGCGACAGCCGACGCTGATTGCCAACGACTGTCGGCGGCGAGATCGCATGACGGTGCCGGGCGTTTCGCGGCAGGCGTTTGAGCTCGCTCGACGCGGCATGTATCGCGTCGTCAACGAGCAGGGCGGCACGGCGTACAACTACGCTCGACTGGACGGACTTGATATCTGCGGCAAGACGGGCAGCGCCCAATGCGTGGCCCGGATCGTCCAGCGGCGTTACACGTTCGAGTCCGATGAGGCCGACGCCTCCGAGCAGCCCTCTGTTGTCGCCGCGACGGTGGAGGCGGCACGGGAGACGCTCGGGCTGAGGCTGGACGCGCGATGCGTTCGCAAGGAAGTCGTCGAGCGGTACCCGGCGCCGGAGGGCGACGCGAAGACGCCGACGCACGCCTGGTTCGCGGGGTTCGCTCCCGCTGGGGATCCCAAGATTGCCCTTGCGCTCGTCCTCGAATACGGCGGCAGCGGCGGCCAGACAGCCGGTCCGGTCGCCCGTTCGATCTTCGAGGCCCTAATGAACAGCCCTCGCCCATATCTCCGAGCCACGGCTCTTTCCGCTCAGGAGATGGTCGACGCCGCAGGCCCGCACGGCGCGAGCAGCTTTCGGGGCGTCACGGACGTGTCACCATGATCCGGTCGTTGGCACGAGCCGTGCCGTTTCCCGGCTTGCTGATCGTGCTGGCTGCGTTGGGCCTGACGGCCTTCGGGTTGATCGGCGTGTACGCGGCGGAGGTCGGCGAGGAGGGACCGCCCGCGCAGACGCTGCGGCAGTTGGCCTTCTTGGCGGTCGGCTTGGCCGGGTTCGCCGCGATTCAGTTGATCGGCTATCGTCCGATTGCCCGTTGGGCCTACCTGCTCTTCTTCCTGACGCTGGTCCTGCTCACGCTGTTACTCGTGGCCAAGAAGATTCCGTTCGAACCGCTTATTCACGCCCGGCGCAACGCTTATCGATGGATCGTGATCGGTCCCGTGAGCATTCAGGTATCGGAGTACGCCCGCATCAGCTACGTACTGGCGCTGGCGGCGTATCTGCGATTCAAGACGAACTACCGCACGCTGAGGGGGCTCATCGCTCCGTTCCTGCTGACGCTCTTGCCGGTCGGGCTGATCTTGAAGGAGCCGGATTTGGGAACGTCGCTGCTGTTTCTGCCGACGTTCTTCGTCATGCTGTTCGCGGCCGGCGCGAAGCTGCGGCATCTTCTGCTGATGGTCGTCCTCGGGCTGTCGGCGGCGCCGGCATTCTACTTCTCGCCGCTCATGAACCCGTACCAGCGGGCGCGCATCCAGTCTCTCTTCGAACAGGACGACGCGGACGCGCATTGGCGCGTCGACGCCGGCTACCAACTCTACCAGTCAAAGATCGCCCTAGGCAGCGGTCGCGTCGCGGGGCAGGGCTTTGAGGCCGGTGACTTCTTCCGCCATGACCTGTTGCCTGAAGAGCACAACGATTTCGTCTTTGCCGTGCTGGGGCACCAATGGGGGTTCGTCGACTGCGTCGTCGTCCTGCTCTTCTACCTGCTCATCCTGGTCGCGGGGTTGACGATTGCCTCTATGACCGCGGAGCCGATCGGACGGTTGTTGGCCGTCGGCGTTTGCGCGCTGATCTTCGTCCAAGCGGTGATCAACACGGGGATGACGATCGGCCTGATGCCCGTGACCGGACTGTCTCTTCCGTTTGTCAGCATGGGGGGCAGCAGCCTCGTCAGCAATTACGTGGCGATCGGCTTGCTCGCCGACGTCGGACGACGGCAGCCGTTGGATGTGGGTCCCAAACCGTTCGAGTTCGACGCCGAAGACGACGCCGCGAGACCATCCGACCATCTGGCCGTCTGATCCGCTGTTCCCCGAGGAAGCCAGGCGGATTCCGGCTGGCTCGCCCGCACGAGACGGCCGGCCCCATGGCCCTGCATCGCGACCAACGACCGGCGCGGCGAACCCCCGCACCGCGCCCCATAACTCGCAGAGCGCAAGCGCGGGCGCTCTTCGTAGCTTCAGACCGAGTTGTCTCAGGCGTCATCGCCTTCTTCCCCGACGATCGACGAACTTGCGTGATCGCGCGCCGCGCTCTTGTCCAGCAGCGGCGCCTCCGTCTCTGCGCATATCGGACGCATCTGGAAAAAGCGCGGTCTGATGGAAAACAGCTTGTCGGGACTCATATCATTGAGAACGAAGATGCGTGAGCGAAGGGAGGAAAGTCGAGCGCGGCGGCACGCTTCAGCTTGGCGAGCATCCGATCACGGGCGAACCGAGTGAGTGTCATACGCGCGGCTCTTCTTTGCTTGTTCCGGTTCTCGGTTGATCGCCATCCCCCCTCTCCGGGCGCTCGGGAGGGAAGGGGACGAGCCCTGGAAAACGCGGCCGGCGGCGCGCGTCGGGTGTGGCGGCCGACTTATTCCGCGAGATGGCCGGACGATCGCGTTGAGTCATATGTGAAGGCGTCTTCCGGACAGCCCGGTCGACGCGGCGCCGGCTGGTTTACGGGCGAATACCACACGCATGGGCGTTTGATTGAACAGGTTTCATTGCCAAGGGACAGCCAACGAGGAGCATTGCAAGAGGAATTCAAATATGTGCAGCACCGCGACACGTTTCACAAGTCTTGGACAAAGGGAAAACGGTAAAACGTCGAATCAAACACGGCGCATGTTCGGCGCTGGCGCGCTGTGCGTGCTGATGGCGAGCATGCTGGCGCCGACGACGGCGTGGGCCGGCGCGGAAGACAACATCCGCGCCGATCTCCTGTCGGTCGAGGAATCGGGCGGACAGGTCATCGCCACGTTGGATTACTCAATCCTCGATTTGCCGCCGCTCAACAACATCAACGCCTACACGATCGAGGTGGGCCTGGACCGCAACAACGATCAGACGATCGACACACTGCTCTGGTCCTTCGCGGGCGCGACATCGGGCACGGTCCTTCAGCCCTCGCACACGGTGAGCCAGGACATTCGGCCGGCGTTGGACGCCTTGGCCGCCGCGAACCGCGTGCAAGACGGCGACCGCGTCATCGCGAACCTCGACACGACGAATAGCAACCCCAACGAGTTGGCCGGCCTGGGAGAAGGCGACAACTTCGCCGCCGCGACGCCCTTCTATGTGGATATCGAGCCGAAGTCGCTCGTGTTGGATGCCGCCAACGTCGCCACGCTGACGTTCCTGGTCAACAGCCCGGCCAGAATCCGAGGCACGACCGTCGAGTTCTGGCGGGACGATCACCACAGCAAGGCGATCGACGGCGGCGACACGCTCGGCGGCAGCTTCAACGGCAACGGCAATCCCGGCATCCGCGTCACCACGCAGGATTTCAGCGCGTTCGTGCCCGACAGCGGCCAGCGCATCTTCGCTCGCGTCGACGCCGACGCGGAAGTCGATGAGGCGGCCGAAGGAAACAACACGATCTCCACGATAAACAGTTCGGCGACCGACCTGATCGCCATCTCGCTCGCCTACGACGTGGGGCTCCAGGAAGCGACGCTGAGCTACCTCGTGCAGGCCCCTGCCGACGTCGATCCGTTCATCATCGAGTTCATCCTCGACGACGGCGATATGACGCCAGGACCCGGCGACACGATCGTCGGCTCCATCGCGGGCGACGTGACGCCCGGCGCGCACGTGACGGCGCCGTTCAGCTTCGCCGGCAACGCCCCGGCCGCCGGCCAGTTCATCTTCGCCTACATCGACCAGCCCGGCTCCGGAGGCAATCCGCCGCTCACCGGCGCGGTCGTCGAATCGGACGAGACCGCCAACAACTGGATGGGCTCGTCCAGCACGTTTGCGACCGACATCGTGGCCCTGTCCATGACGTACGATCCTGTCGCACGAATCGCAACGCTGGTTTACGTCGTGAACAGCCCGACCCCCGTCGATCCGTTTGGGATTCGTTTCAGCTTGGACCGCAATAATAACGGCGGGCCGGGCGGTGACGCTCCGCCGGTCGCGGTGATTGCCGGCAATACGGCGCCGGGCGCGCACGTCGTGACGCAGAGCTTCGCGGCGCCGGGCGACTCTCCGGCCTCCAATCAGCTCATCTACGCGCTGCTCGACAACAGCGGGCAGGTCGCCGAGGACGACGAGGGCAACAACCGAGCCGACGCTTACAACACGGTGCCGACCGATCTGGTCGCCCTGTCGCTCTCCTACGATCCGAACACGCAAACCGCGACGCTGAGCTATGCCGTGGACGCCCCCATCGACGTGCCGGCCTACGACATCGAGTTCATCTTGGACGACGACGGCAGCGGGACGCCCACGCTGGGCGACATCCTCGTCGCGAGCGTGCCCGGCCAGGTGGCGCCCGGCCATTACGTCTTGCCCCAGAGCTTCGCGGCGAATCCAGCGGACTCCGGCCAATTCCTCTTCGCATGGATCGACCGCCAGCCGGCCCCCGGTGGCGACGTCGCGGAGACCATCGAGATTGCCAACAATCGCGTCGCCGCGGTCAACACCGAAACGACCGATCTGGATGCGGTCTCGCTCAGCTACGATCCCAATACGCAGGACGCCACGCTTACCTACGTGGTCACGAGTCCGATCGACGTGCCGGCGTATGACATCGAGCTCTACCTGGATGACAACCCCGCCAATGGCTTGCTCGATCCGACCGATACGCTGGTTGACACGATCAGCGGCGCGGTCTCGGCCGGGGCGTACGTCGAGGTCGTCAGCTTCGCGGCGAACCCGCCCGCGTCGAACCAGATGGTCTTTGCGTCGATTGACCTGCCGGCCCCCGGCAGCGTGACGGAGACCGACGAATCGGGCAACAACACGGTCTCGGCGATCAACACGTCGCCGACCGATCTTGTGGCAAACCTGATCGGCTCCCTGACGTACGACGCGAATTTCCAAATCGCGGTCCTGACCTACGAAGTCGTCAGCCCGATCGACGTGGAACCCTACTTCATTACTTTCATCCGCGACACGAACGGCGACCTCTCGCCGAACGTCGGAGACACCGTCGCCGGGATCCAGGCAGGCGATACGTCGCCCGGTCTGCACTCCACTTCGCAGAGCTTCGGAGGCGCCCCGGTCGGCTCCGGTCAAGCGTTGTTCGCCCTCGTCGATTATCCGCCGGCGCTGGGTGGCAACGTGATCGAGATCGATGAGAACAACAACGCAGCCGTCACCATCAACACCGAGCAGACCGACCTCGTGGTGCAATCGCTCGCCTACGACGCGAACACGCGCGTGGCGACGCTCGACTACGTGGTCTTCGCCCCGATCAACGTGAGCGGCAACGCGATCCAGTTCTACCTGGAAACGCACGGCACGGCAGGCTTGCAGACGGGCGGCGGCGGTGACCAGATCGTCGCGGTCGTTCTCGGCGATGTCACGCCGGGCGCGCACACGGCGACCGCTTCCTACAACCTCGCGCCGCCGGCGACTGGACAGTTCCTGTACGCGACGATCGACACGGCGAACCAGGTGATCGAGACCGACGAGAACAACAACCTCGGCATCACCTTCAACACGACGCCGACGGACCTCGTGGCCGTGTCGCTGGCGTACGATTCCAACACGCAGGAGGCGACGCTCAGCTACGTCGTGAGCAGCCCGATCGACGTGCCCGCGTACAGCATCGAGTTCTTCCTCGATCGAAACAACAGCGGGCTGTTGGACGCCGGCGACGGCCCACGCGTGGCCCTGCAAGCCGGCCAGGTCGCGCCGGGCGCGTACGCGGCGACGGCCAGCTTCGCCGGCGAGATTCCAGCCACCCATCAGTTCCTCTTCGCCGTGCTCGACCGCCTGCCAGCGCCGCCGGGCAACGTGGCGGAGTCGGACGAGTCCTACACCAGCAAC
Organism: uncultured Planctomycetaceae bacterium; assembly: GCA_964514515.1. Taxonomy (GTDB): domain Bacteria; phylum Planctomycetota; class Phycisphaerae; order UBA1845; family UTPLA1; genus CAZERK01. The sequence continues at coordinate 6,801 of CAZERK010000020.1, read as the reverse complement.
GTGGCGACGACGTCCAACTCGCTGGGGACGGACCTCGTGGCGGGCGGCGTGCAAGTCGTCGTTGACAACACGGCCAACGCGACGCGGGCCCGCGTGTACTACACCGTGTACGGCCCGTTGCCCGTGGCGCCGTTCAGCCTCAAGGTCGGCATCGACCGCGACGCGAACGGCACGATCGACGGCGGCGGCAGCGACGTCCTGGCCGACATTCTCGTAAACAACCTGGTCGACCGCGCTCCGGGCGTCCACATGATCGAGACGCCGAACTTCCGACCGGCTTTGAACGGCCTGCCGCTGACGCTGAGGCTGCAGTACGGGGCCCAGATCGTGGCGACGGTGGACCTCAACCAGGACGGCTCGCCAGCCGGCGCAGTCATCGAAACGGAGGAGCAGACCAACAACAAGTCGGCCACGACTCCGATCGTCGATCTCGTGGCCAACTCCGTGACGGTCTTCACCGATCCGAGCGCCAATTCGACAAAGGCCCGAATTGCGTACACCGTGGACAGCCCAGGCGCCGTGGAGGAGTTCACCATCCGCGTGGGCGTGGACCGCAACGGCGACGACGTGATCGACAGCCTCGGCGACGTGCTCGACACGATCCTGGTGACCGATGCGCCGAAGCTGCGGCCCGGTGCGCGGACCGAGACGTCCGCGAACTTCCGCGCGGCCTTGAACGCGGTGACGCCGGCGCTCAAGAACGGCGACCGGATCATTGCAACGCTCGACCTCCTGCAGAACAACCTGCCGGTCAACGACGTGACCGAGCGAGACGAGGCGGGCAATAATATCGTCAAGCAGGCCCAGAAGGTCGACCTGGTCGCCATCTCGATCAGTGTCAACGTGGACCTGCTCGGCGGCACGACCGAGGCCGACGTGTCCTACCACGTGGACAGCCCCGGCAGCTCCGCGGCCTTCAGCCTGAAGGTCGGCCTTGACCGCGACGGCGATGGCAACATCGACGATCCCGACGGGCTGCTCTCGGATCAGCTCCTGGGCGGCGCGGACGTTACGCCCGGCCCCCACACGGTGACGGTGGCCGGTTTGCGAGCGGCGCTGGCCGGCCTGGCGACGCCGATCAAGAACGGCGACGCCATCGTCGCGACGCTCGACCTGCTGCTGGACGGCACGGATGCAGGCGCGGTCGTCGAGGACATCGAGACGACCAACAACGCGACCGGACAAATCCAGACGGTGGATCTGGTCGCCAACGCCGTGGCCCTCTCGTCCGACGACATCGCCGGCACGACGACCGCCGAGATCGCCTACACGATCAACAGCCCCGGTGCCATAGCCGCGTTCGACATCCGGTTGGGCGTGGATCGCGATGGCAACAACATCATCGATGCTGATCCAAGCGACCTGCTGCTGACGCTGGCGGCGCCCGACCTCACGCCGGGCTCGCACACGGCGGCGGCGGCCGACATCCGCGGCGCGCTCGAGGCGTTGGTCACGCGATTGGCTGACGGCGATCGCATCCTCGCCCCGCTGGACCT
>CAZERK010000020.1:4879-5295 GCA_964514515.1 uncultured Planctomycetaceae bacterium | reverse complement strand
CAGGCCGGCGCGCCGGCGAATCAGATCGTCGAGGCCGAGGAGATCAACAACAACTTCGCCAGCCAGGCTCAGAACGTGGACCTGGTTCTGACGGAGCTTAATCTCTTCACGACGGCTAACGGTCAGCGCAAGGCCCGAATCAGCTATACGGTGAACAGCCCCGGGACGACGGCGACCTTCAACATCCGCCTTGGGCTGGACGCGGACAACAACAGCGTCCTGGATCCCGGCAGCGTCATGCGTCTCTACGACCTGGAACCCGACCTCGGCGTGGCCATGCTGCGGCCTGGCGAGCACCAGGTGACGACGGATGACCTGACAGCGGATCTGAACGCGCTGGCGTTGCAGAACGGTCAGCGGATCATCGCCACGCTCGACTTGGCGGACGTCGATCCTTACGACCTCGGCATTGAGAA
>CAZERK010000020.1:0-4869 GCA_964514515.1 uncultured Planctomycetaceae bacterium | reverse complement strand
GCTCGCCAACCGCTGAACATCGATTTGGTGGCGATTTCGCTCGCCTACGATTCCAACACGAATCTGGCCACGCTGAGCTACAGCGTGAACAGCTTCGGCGGCGTACCGGCCTACGACATCGAGTTCTTCCTCGATGACAACCCCGAGAACAGTCTCTGGGACGCGACGGACACGCTGGTCGCGACCGTGCCCGGCGGTCTATTGCCCGGCGCCTACACGGCCGTCGGCGACTTCACCGCCACGCAGGTCAACAGCCAGCAGTACGTCTTCGCGGTCATCGATCGGGCGGCCGCCGTGGTCGAGTCCGACGAGGCCAACAACCTCACCGGCACGAACAACACCGAGATCACCGATCTGGTGGCCAACTCCATCACGATCGTGTCGGACGACATCGCACATGACACGACCGCGACCGTGGCCTACACGATCGTCGCGCCCGATCCGTTTGCGGTGCCGGCGTTCGACGTCCTCATCGGTGTCGATCGTGACGGCGACGGCCTCATCGACAGCGCCGCCGACGTGCTGGCAGCCATTCCGGCGCCGGACTTGACGCCCGGCGCGCACTCCGTGACGTCGGCTGATCTGCGGGCCGCGCTCGAGGCGCTGGCGGATCGGTTGGACAACGGCGACCGGATCGTCGCCATGCTCGACCTGACCTGGGACGGTTTGCCCGTCAATCAGGTGGTCGAGATCGGCGGCGATGAAGTCGCCAACAACGTCGCGTCGCAGACGATGATGGTCGACCTGATCGCCGCCGCCGTGGAGGTCTACCAGTTGCCGGGCAGCGGCAACCGCGTCGCCCGCGTCAGCTACACCGTGGGCAGCGTCGGCGCGGCCAATCCGTTCTTCATCCGCGTCGGCGTGGACCGCGATGGCGACAAGATCATCGACGCCGACAGCCTGTTGGCGACGATCGACGTACTGGCCGAGGGCGTCCAGAAGCTGCGGCCCGGAAACCGGGACGTCAGCACGGGCGACCTGACGGCGGCGCTTAACGCCCTGCTCGTGCCGCTCCAGAACGGCGATCGCATCATCGCCACGCTGGACATCCTGGACGACGGCCTCGGCACGCCGGAGAACCTCGTCGGCGAGGCCGAGGAACAGACCAACAACTTCACGCGAGAACCGGTGACGGTTGACCTGGTCGCCCAGTCGATCTTCCTGACGGTGGACAACGACGCCGGCACAACTGCCGCCACGGTGACCTACACGGTCAACAGCATCGGCGCGACGGCCGGCTTTGAGTTGCGGATCGGCATCGACCGCGACGCGGACAACCTGGTCGACGCCGGCGCCGGCGACTTGCTGTTCCAGGCGTCGCTGTCCGGCGGAGACGTACTGCCCGGGCCGCACGACTACGTGGTGCCCGACATCCGCCCCGCGATCAACGCCCTGAGCCCGCCGATTGCCTACGGCGACCGCATCATCGCCACGCTGGACTTGGATTTGGCGGGGGCGGATGAGGCGGCCGTGGACGAGGTCGAGGAGACGGGCAACAACGTGACGACGGTCGCGGGCAGCCAGGCCCAGATCATCGACCTCGCGGCGGACGAGTTGAACCTCAACGTCGGCTCGTTCGTGGCGACGGTCAACTACACGGTGACGAGCCCGGGCAACGTGGCGCCGTTCCGAATCTACATCGGCCGCGACACGGACAACGACAACGTCATCGACGACCTGCTGGTCGATCTGGCCGGCGACCCGACGCCGGGGGCTCACCAGGTTCAGGAGGACCTGGCGGATGAGCTTCTGGCGCTCGGCGTGGCGGCGGGCGAGACGGTCAAGATCGTCGTGAACGTCGACGCCGCAGCGGACGTCGTCGAGTTGAGCGAGCTGAACAACAAGCTCACCGGCTCGGCCGTCTACGCTGTGGATCTTCTGCTGAGGCGGTTGGCGCATCCGTGCGCGGTGCTCGACAGCCTGTTCGACGTGACGGTCGAGTACACCGTGTCGTTCAACAACTTCAACGAGAACTTCACGATTTGCGCCTATGCTTCGGATAACGACGCGGCCGCGATCAGTCCGGGCGACATCCTGTTGACCTGTCTGAACGTGAACGTCGCCGCTGACAAGACCGTGGGCAACCACACGAAGGTCATCACCGACGTGGAGGTTTCCAGCGCCGACTTCCCGGCGAACAACTTCTTCGTGAAGGTCCGCCTAGATGACGGCGAGGCCGTCGCGGAGACGAACGAGGCAAACAACGCGCTGGCCCGGCCGAACGCCGCGATGGATCCGTCCGAGGACGGTGACGGCGACGGCGTGCCGGATTGCTTTGACGAATGCCCCGCCGATGCGAACAAGACCTCGCCCGGCACGTGCGGTTGCGGCGTCGCGGACGTCGATACCGACGGCGACGGCGTCGAGGATTGTTTGGATCAATGCCCGTCCGACCCCGACAAGCTCGACCCGGGCTTCTGCGGGTGCGGCGTGCCGGATGCGGATGCCGACGGCGACAACGTCCCAGATTGCGTCGATGCCGACCCGGCCGACCCGAACGTTCCCGTTCCGCAGGGCACGCCGGGTGGGCAGGAGAACCCAACCGATGGTTCGCCGTTTGACGTGTTCCTGCCGATCATCCCGTTCGTGCCGGTGCCGGTCTGCGGCATCGGCCTCTGCGGGTCCGGTTCGATCGTGCCGATAGGCCTGCTGGCGGTCGGCTTGATCGGCCTGCGGCAGAGCGTCCGGCGGCGTCGGAAGTAGGCCGAACCGGCCGTTTCGAAGTCCCACGCGCGTCGAGAGCGCGGGTTTTCACGAAACGTCCATTACCAGGCAACGACGAGAAGGCCACCCCGAGCGGGTGGCCTTCTCTTTGGGTCAAGTCGCCGTCCGTGCCGATTCACGATTGTGTGCAGCGCTCCCGGCGAGCCGGGAACGCGACGCGCAAGCGCGCGGTGCTCCGCGCGCAAGCATGAAATGCTCTATCGTCGGGGGGGATTCGAGGGCCCAGGCATCATCGTGATCAGAGCGCCCAGATGCGAATTCGGCCTTTGCAGCAAGCTTCACGAAACCGCGTGGGGTATTTCAGAAGACTCTTCGCTGGCGCGCGGAGGGGATGTTCAATTGGGCGCGGTACTTGGCGACGGTCCGCCGAGCGATGGGCACGCTACTGGTGTCGCGAAGGCGACGGACGATCTCGTCGTCCGACAGCGGGTTCCGCTTGTCTTCCTTGTCGATGATCTCTTTCACCTTCGCCTTGAGGCTGTCCCAGCTTACGCTTTCGCCGCTCTCGTCCTCCGTCCCGCCGGTGAAGAACATGCGAAGCGGATAGATGCCTCGCGGGCATTGCAGGTACTTGCCGTCCACCGTGCGGCTCACCGTTGACGGGTCGCAGTCAAACTCCGTAGCCAAATCCCGCATCCGAAGGACCTTCAGGAACTGCGGACCGAAGTCGAAGAACTCGCGCTGCCGCTCGACGACGACCTTGGCAAGCTGCAGGAGCCGTTCGCGCCGGTACCGGATCGCGTCGATGATCGCACCGGCCGCCTCGATCCGGCTTCGGATGAAGTCCCGGGCTTTCTTGTCGCCGTTCTTGTCAAGGAGCATCTGGCGGTAACGGGCGGAAATCCGAAGCCGAGGCGAGCTGCCCCGTGCCAGGCGCACGTCATAGCCGTCGCCCTCGTCGGCGTATTCGACGATGATGTCCGGCGAGACCCGCGGGACGTCTTCCGGATGCGCGATCAGGCCCGGCCGGTGGTTGAGCGTGCTGATGACCTTCAGCGCCGCCCGGATTTCGTCGATACTGCGGCCGGTCGCCTTGGCCACCGCCGGGAACCGATTCTTTGCCAGGTCCTGCATGTGCTCACGGACCAATTCCGCGAGCAGGGGGTCCGTATCGTGTCGCGCCGCCAACTGAATCAGCAGGCATTCCGTCAGGTCTCGTGCCCCGATCCCGGCCGGCTCGAGCGTCTGGACCAGCGTCAGCGCCCGTTCCAGGACGGTTGAATCGATCGGCGGCGTTCGCGTCGAGGCGATCTCCTCCATCAACCGCTCGGACTCCTCGCAAGAACGATGAAACACGAGCGGCATCGCCTCCGGAGCGTTCGAGTCGCCGGACCGCGGCCGATGCTCCGACTCCATCCGTAGGTAGCCGTCCTCGTCCATCCAGTCGATCAGAATGCGGCCGGCCTCCAACACGTCGTCGGGCGCTTCGAGCAACGCCCATTGGTGGAGGAGCTGGTCCTTCAGGCCCTCGCCGCGCGCCGCGGTGTTGGCCATCGCGTCGAGCTTGGCGTCGCGCTCGTCCGAACCGCTGCCGCTTCGGCCGTACGGCAGGTCGCCGGGATCGAACTCCATCTCCTCCGCCATCCGCTCGAGGCGGTTGAAGCTTTCGGCCTCGGCGTCGTTGGCTTCCGACGCCGGCAAGTCTTCCTGGGGCGCCGCATCCTCGACCTTCGCCCGGTCCGCCTCGAGCGCTTCGAGAACGGGGTTGGACTCCAGTTCCTCTCGGACCCGAGCTTCCAACGCCAGCAGCGGCAGTTGCAGAATCTCCATGGCCTGGATGAGCTGGGGCGTCAGACGCTGCTCCAGCCGCATCTGCTGCGAAGGCAACATGGCGAGATACTGCGACATTATGACCCTCACAACCGCATGTCCCAGAACGTGTTATGTCACGTCTGGCCACGGAGTATTTCGGCTGGCCCCCGATCCGGGTACATTCAATTATACGAGAACAGCCACGGCAATGCTCGCCGCCCAAGCCAAACGGCACAGAAATTGCCCGATCCCGGCAACCCTCGTGAACGCGACCGACTGCGGTCCGGCCCGCCATGCGTGCGAACCGGCTGCGACGGCAGGTTGGCAGCGGCCGAGCGCCGCACATGTTCAGCGTGTGGCGTCGGCCCCCTGTGGCCGACGCGGGGCACAAGC
>CAZERK010000019.1:10501-16431 GCA_964514515.1 uncultured Planctomycetaceae bacterium | reverse complement strand
TGCTGCGCGTGATATCTGCCTGCGACGTGAAGGAGCGGCTCGCGAGATTCGTCCGTCCTCGGCCAGACGAAACCCTGGCAGCGATGGCTTGGACACGGACCACGTGTGCCTCGGTCCGTTCAGGGCTCCTTCAAGAAGCTAAGAAAGCTACAACCGAGCTTGCTCAGTTGTGCTGAGGGGCCGCCGATGTAGTCGGCGTGCGGCTCGTGGGAGGTGTTCGGTTCCGACCTGACCCCAAGATCGTTTCCTTCAGTTAATCCTCGCTGCATGAGGTCATCACAGACTTGGTCGTACAAGCCTTCCCGTCCCACGTAGTCTGGGAACACAAACACGACGGGGACAAGTCTGTGGTTGCCGCGAGAGAGAAGTCCGTTCGGGTGCTTGGACGCCGCCTCTTTCAGGACAACGTCCGCGTTGCTGAGGTAGGTCAGCACGCGAATGTGCAAGGCTGTCAGTGCGTCAACGAGCCGCATGAAGTACGTTACTTCATTGTCATCTACACAGGAGCCTACTGCGACATTCAGCACAGCGTTTCTCAACGCTTCGAGTTTCTCCTCCTGATGCGTGCGAAGCGCCGCGGGAATTGCTTGGAGCACGGCGCTCACAAAACTCTCATTTTGAGAAAGAGATACAAGATTCAGGCCTCGTTGTGCTTCCAAAGCCTTGAGACGCTCGTGCACGCCCGCGAGCCAAACGTCTCTCCGCTTGCACAGCGGTGGTTGAATGATCAGTTCGAGCAACTCTGTGACCAGTCCGCCTCCGACTGGAATCGCGGACAGCACAGCCTTGACAGTAGCGTGTACGTAGTCACCGCTCATTTTTTGCGGAAGGCTGTCTGGAGATTTCTCGGACATGCCGTTGTTTCCTATCCCGGCATCTTCACGCCGCGTTCCTTCGCCACCTGTTGTGCCTTGTCGTAGCCTGCGTCCGCGTGGCGGAAGACGCCCGTGGCCGGGTCGCAGGTCAGGACGCGTTGGAGGCGCTGGTCGGCTTCGGGCGACTCATCGCGATGTCGCTGTGTGTACACCTCATCATCCCCATCGGGCTTGTCGGGCGTGCATCTACGATTCATGCTCTGGATCGTCCGGTACGATTGCGCGCAACTGCTCGATGAGCGGCGGCAGGTCGAGCGTGACAATATCCCACAAGATGTCCAGGTCTACCGTGTCGTAGCCGTGGATGAGTCGATTCCGCGCCGCCGTGATCTGTGACCAAGGAATGTTCGGGTGGGCCTTGCGTCCGGTCTTCGACACCCGTCCCGCGGCTTCGCCGACCACCTCGACCGCGCGCGTCAGGGCCAGACGCAGCATCTCGTCTGTATCAAGGTCAGGTCTGGCACGGGCAGCCGCCAGCCGCCTTGCCATCTGCGCGTATTCAAGCATGTGGCGCAGCGCCACCGTGTCGTCATGCCGCGGCATACAGGTCCCGAGCCTCCCGCAGGACTTCGTCCCGAAAGTACTTGCTCAGAAAACCCGGCGTGTTCAGGTCTACCTTGCGGCCGAGCAGCTCGGACAGTTCATCCTGCATGCCGAAGAAAGCGAGACCGACTCTCGTTCCCGGCTCGAACTCGACCAGCACGTCCACGTCGCTGTCCGGGCGAAAGTCGTCGCGCAGGATCGAGCCGAACAGGGCCAACCGCCGGATGCGGTTCTGCCGGCAGAACGCCGCGATGCGCTCCATCGGAATCTCAACGCCGTGGTAGACCATGTCGACTATTGTACCTCGATTCTTCGCTACAACGGGCCTTCGACACCCCGGCGGCCGCATCACGCGCGTCGGGCATGGGTATTCTCTACCCTCGTAGGCCGGGGATGCTCAGGCCCTTCTCGCGGGCGACTTGAATCGCCTCTTCGTAGCCGGCATCCGCGTGGCGGAAGAGGCCCGTCGCCGGGTCGCAGGTCAGGACGCGCTGGAGGCGCTGGTCGGCTTCGGGCGTGCCGTCGGCGACGCAGACCATGCCGGCGTGCAGCGAGTAGCCGATGCCGACGCCGCCGCCGTGATGCACGCTGACCCAACTCGCCCCGCAGGCCGTGTTGGCCAGGGCGTTGAGGATCGGCCAATCGGCGATGGCGTCGCTGCCGTCCTTCATGCCTTCCGTCTCGCGGTTCGGCGAGGCGACGGAGCCGCAGTCCAGATGGTCCCGACCGATGACGATCGGGGCCTTGACCTGTCCGCTGCGGACCAGCTCGTTGAACGCCAGGCCGGCCTTGGCGCGTTCACCGTAGGCCAGCCAGCAAATCCGGCAGGGCAGCCCCTGGAATTTCACGCGCTCGGAGGCCAGGCGAATCCAGCGGGCGAGGTGCGCGTTGTCCGGGAAGAGCTTCAAGATGACCGCGTCGGTCGCGGCGATGTCGGCCGGGTCGCCGCTGAGGGCGCACCAGCGGAACGGCCCCGAGCCCTCGCAGAACAGCGGGCGGATGTAGGCCGGCACGAAGCCGGGGAAGGCGAAGGCGTCGGTCACGCCGGCCGCCTGGGCCTGGGCGCGGATGTTGTTGCCGTAGTCGAACGTGACGGCCCCGGCCTTCCGCATGTCGAGCATGGCCCGAACGTGGGCGGCCATCGATTCCATCGCTAGATGGATGTAGCGGTCGGGGTCGCGGCTTCGGAGCGCCGTCGCCTCGTCATGGGAGACCTGGTGCGGCACGTAGCCGTTCAGGGCGTCGTGCGCGCTGGTCTGGTCGGTCAGCAGGTCGGGCGTAATGCCGCGCCGAACCAGCTCCGGCAGGACGGCCGCGGCGTTGCCCAGCAGGCCGACGCTCAAGGCACGTCGGGCTTTCCTGGCGGCGAGCACCTTCTCCACGGCCTGGTCCAGATGGTCGGTCGCTTCGTCGAGATACTTGGTTTGCAGCCGGCGCTCGATGCGATGTCTGTCCACCTCTACGACCAGGCAGGCGGCGTTGTGCATCGTTGCGGCGAGCGGCTGAGCCCCGCCCATGCCGCCGACGCCGGCCGTCAGGCCGAATCGTCCGACGACGTCGCCGCCGAAATGCTGTCGTGCCGCGGCCCCGAACGTTTCGTACGTGCCTTGCAGGATGCCTTGCGTGCCGATGTAGATCCAGCTTCCGGCGGTCATCTGGCCGTACATCGTCAGGCCCAACGCCTCCAGCCGTCGGAACTCCTCCCACGTCGCCCATTTCGGAACGAGCAGCGAGTTCGCGATGAGCACGCGCGGGGCCATCTCGTGGGTTCGCACGACGCCGACGGCCCGGCCGCTCTGCACGAGCAGCGTCTCGTCGTTTTCGAGGTCGCGCAGGGACCGGACGATCCGGTCGAAGTCGGCCCAGCTTCTCGCGGCCTTGCCCGTGCCGCCGTAGACGATCAGCTCGTCGGGCTTCTCGGCGACGTCGGGGTCGAGGTTGTTGTGCAACATGCGGAGGGCGGCCTCCTGGTGCCAGCCCTTGCAGGAGCGCTGCGTTCCTCGCGGGGCGTGGACGATGCGCGGCCCGCTGGACGCGTTTTGTGATGCCTGGCTCATGGTGGATTATGAGATGTATTACCATCCACCAATCTAGCCTTTCGCGTCAGATGGGCCAAGCGGCGGCTGCCGGCGCAGGCTCGACGGGCAGGGCAATCGCGCTCTCGCCGTGCTGGTCGCGTTGGCATGAACCCGAACAGAGCCGCGACCCGCCGCGGCGGGGAGCGGTCCCTGTGCCCAGCGTGAGGACCGCTCCAGTATGAGGATGCCGCTCGATGCGCATTCGCCGCGCTGCCCGGACTGAAGTTCGGGACTTATTGCGTCGGGCAACAACAAAGCGGGGCCGCGTACGACCCCGCTGAGCATTCATCCGAGTTGTCCGAAAACGCCGCCGAGGGCTCAGTCGCCGAACTTGATGCCCTGGGCGAGCGGCAGTTGCGTGCTCCAGTTGATCGTGTTCGTCTGGCGCCGCATGTAGGCCTTCCAGGCGTCGGAGCCGCTCTCGCGGCCGCCGCCGGTTTCCTTCTCGCCGCCGAAGGCGCCGCCGATTTCCGCACCGCTCGTGCCGATGTTGACGTTGGCGATGCCGCAGTCGCTGCCGCGATGGCTGAGGAAGGACTCCGCCTCGCGAACGTGCTCCGTGAAGATCGCCGACGAGAGCCCCTGCGGCACGTCGTTGTGGATGCGCAGGGCCTCTTCCATCTCGTCGACGGCCGCCTTGGGGTCCTGGCTGCGGCCGTAGCCGATGATGTACAGGATCGGGGCGAACGTCTCCTCCTGCACGATCTTGAACTCGTTCTTCGCGGCCGCGATGCACGGCTTGACGTAATGGCCGCCAGGATAGCTCGAGCCGCCGAGCGTCTCGCCGCCGAAGAGCACCTCGCCGCCTTCTTCCTTGATCCGGCGAATCGCGTTCTGCATGTCGTTCACCGCCTCGTGCGTGACCAGCGGGCCCATGAGCGTGTCGGGCTTGAGCGGGTCGCCGATGCGGACGCCTTCGTAGGCCCCGAGCAGCCGACGGACCAACTCCTCGCGGATGGATTCATGGACGATGATGCGGCGGGTGCTGGTGCAGCGCTGCCCGGCCGTGCCGACCGCACCGAACAGGATCGCCGGCAGGACCAGCTTCATGTTGGCGTGCGGCGTCACGATGATGGCGTTGTTGCCGCCCAACTCCAGGATGGTCCGACCCAGGCGTCGGCCGACCACCTCGCCCACGCGATAGCCCATCTGGCAGCTTCCCGTGGCCGAGATCAGCGGCACGCGCTTGTCGTGCAGCAGCTTCTCGCCAACTGTCGAGCCCTTGCCCACGACGAGCGAGAAGATGGCCGGATTGACGTCGTTGGCCTTGCAGACCTCCGCGGCGATCTTGGTGCAGGCGATGGCCGTCAGCGGCGTCTTGCTGGCCGGCTTCCAGAGCACCGCGTCGCCGCACACGGCGGCCAGGGCCGAGTTCCACGACCAGACGGCGACGGGGAAATTGAACGCGCTGATCACGCCGACCACGCCGAGCGGATGCCATTGCTCGTACATGCGGTGGTCGGGCCGCTCGGAGTGCATGGTCTGACCGCAGAGCTGCCGCGACAGGCCGCAGGCGAAGTCGCAGATGTCGATCATCTCCTGCACCTCGCCCTCGCCCTCGGCGAGAATCTTGCCCATCTCGAGCGTGACCAGGGCGCCGAGGTCCTTCTTGAATTCGCGGAGCCGTTGGCCGAGTTGACGGACGATCTCGCCGCGCTTGGGGGCCGGCAGCTTCCGCCATTCGAGGAAGGCGGCATGGGCCCGTTCGACGATCTTGTCGTATTCGGCTTCCGTCGCCTGCTTGACGACGGCCAGCTTCGAGCCGTCGATGGGCGTGATGACCTCGATCTCCGGTCCGGAGCCGAGCCATTGTCCGTGAAAGCCGCCGGGATTCGTTGATTCGATACCGAGTTTCTTCAGGATGGGGTGCATGGCGAGTCCTCAGATGTTTGGAAAGTCACCGTTTTGTCTTGTCTCATCGCGTCCGCCGTCTCGCCGCGACGGGAACGCTCCGTTCGTGCCTCGGCGCTGAATGCTCAACGCGTGCGAAGAACGAGGCTTGTCCTACCGATCGCTGTCAAACCAACTCCCGCCTGCGACGGCCGATTCGCCGCGTCTTGAGAGCCGTGGGCCTTGGCCCGCGGGTGGCTGCCAGGCGAGCAAGCGGCCCGCTTTTCGACAACCCCGGCGATCCGGCGTCTGCGAACCGGTTCGATCTCAGTTGCTCATCCGCCGGAGCGCTTCGCTCAGCAGATTCACCGTTTCCTCGAGGTCCGCCTCCGTCACGTCCAGGACGGGCCGTAGCCGAATCGACTTCGACCCGCAGCGGTTGATGAGAAGGCCGACCTCGAAGCAAGTCTTCCAAAGCCGATCCCGTGTTTCCGTGTCCGGCAGATCGAACGCCAACAGCAGGCCGAGGCCGCGTATAGCGGAAACGACCGAGTAGTCCTTGGCGAGCCGGTGCAGGGCCTCCTGGAATCGCTCGCCCATCGCA
>CAZERK010000019.1:0-10491 GCA_964514515.1 uncultured Planctomycetaceae bacterium | reverse complement strand
GGCGTTCTCGACGAGCCGCGGCCGTTCAAAGAGGGTCAGGTAATGCGTCGAGCGGACCATGTCGACCAGGTTGCCGCCCCAGGTCGAGGCGATCCGGCCGGGCTTGCGGAACACGTTGTCGGGAACCTCGTCGAGACGCGGGCTCGCAAGGACGCCGCAAATCTGGGCCTTCTTGCCGAAGACGAGCAGGTCGGGCAGCACGTCGTAATGCTGGCAGCACCACGTCTTGCCCGTGACCCCCATGCCGCATTGAATTTCGTCGAAGATGAGCAACAACTCGTGCTCGTCGCAAAGGTGGCGGAGCGTCTGGAACCAAGCCTTGCGAAAATGCCGGTCGCCGCCCTCGCATTGGACCGGCTCCAGGATGACCGCGCAGATGCGGTTCGGCCGCGACCGAATCGCCTCGACGATCTGGGCTTCGGCCGCATTCTCGTCCGCAGCCGCCTTCTGACTCCTTTGCGGCTCCGACAGGGTGTGGTCGATGGCCGGGCTATCGACGCGCGGCCAGTCGAACTTGGCGAAGTACATGACCTTGTTGGGGTCCGTGTTCGTGAGCGAGAGCGTGTAGCCGCTGCGGCCATGGAAGGCGTGCCGCAGGTGCAGCACCTCCGTGCCGATCTCGCCCCGGCCGGCGGCGAGGTTCCGGCGAATCTTCCAGTCCATCGCCGCCTTGAGCGCGTTCTCCACGGCCAAGGCGCCCCCGTCGATGAGAAAGAGCCGGTCCAACTCGGGCACGCCGACCACGCGATAGAATGTCTCGACGAAACGCGCGTAGAACCGCGTGGCGATTTCGGTGTTCGCCACCTTTGGGAGCGACGCCGGGAGCAGGTCCGCGCGGACCTCGGGCCGGTCGAAGGCCGGATGGTTGAAGCCGATGGGCAGCGAGGCAAAGAAGCCGTACATGTCCAGCAGCGTCCGTTGCCCCGCGGCGTCGTAGAAGCGGCAGCCCCGGCTTCGAGTCGAGTCGAAGACCAATCCAAAGCCGCCCAGCAGAACGTGCTTTCGGATGCCGGCCAGCACCTCGGCGGGCGTGAGCCCGGTCATCATGCAACTGTCGGTGCTCATAGTGCAGCCTTATCTGAAACCATCTCGACGTCGGCAGGATTCAACGGAAAGCAACCGCAGCGCCTCGTGCTGCGAGACGCCAGCCAGCGTGCCTCGGAAGGCAGATCGCCTTGGGAGCCCGCCGCACGGCTGCTGCAGCGCGTGCGACTTATGTATGGCTCCCGCAACCCGCGTGCCGAAGGTTGGTCCGTCAGCCGGACAGCCCGACGGACGTCGTTCATTCGTTGAAGACGGAGGACATGAACGCCGCCGTTCCGAACGCGGTCTTCTTCGCGGCCGGCGACGCGATCGCTCGATGCGTTGGCGGTGTCGGAACGTGGGGCGAAGCAAGCATGGCCGCGACCTCGAACAGGACGTATCTTCCTGGAACGATTGCAGTTAAGCAGGAGAATAGACTAGCATTTGATGGGACGAGCGGTCAAGCAGAGCAGCGGGCATGGCGTTGGTTGCCCTGCGGCGGCGTGTTATCATCTGGCTGTGGAGCCGTTGTCCAGTACCGGCGCCCTGCGTTGGGGTGCCGATTGGCCGGCGCCACGCGATCGATGCCGACAGCGTAGCTGGCTGTGCGAAGGCGCGGACGGCTTCGGCGATAGGACCGCGGTTCGTGGAGGCCCCATAAGGTGGGTGAGACGATCTTCTCTGTACCTCTGATTGTGGCTGAGCTACGGCAGGTCGTCACGCACAACTGGGCCCTGTTCTCGATCTTGTTGACGCTGCTGTTTCTGGCAATCGTCCCGGCCCTGATCCTGGCCAAGTACGTCCGCATCTGCCTGAACATCCTGACGGACAGCCCGCCGCCGCTTCTGACACACCACGACTACCAACTGTTGGTGGGGGAGGAACGGGATTTCTACGCAACGGACGGCGTGCGCCTCCGCGGCATCTTCCTCCACCCGACGGCGAGCCAGCGACGCGGCATCGTCGTGTTCGCGCCAGAGTTCAAAAACGACCGGCGGAGTTGCGCCCGATACTGCCGGCCGCTGATCACGGCGGGCTACGACGTGTTTTCGTTCGATTTCCGGGGGCACGGGCTGTCCGCGTCGGAAGACGGCTACGTGCCGCGCAATTGGGCCAGCGATCGAGAACTCGCCGACATGATGGGGGCCATCGGTTACGTCGAACAATGGCTCGAAGAGCAGGGCCGGCCGATCGAGATCGGTCTGTTCGGCATCTCGCGCGGGGCCGGGACCGCGATCTTGGCCAGCGCCCAATGCGCTTCCGTCAAGGCGATCGTCGTGGATGGGGCGTTCTCATCCGACAGCACGCTCGAGCATTTCATGAAGCGCTGGGCGAAAATCTTCGCCCGGGTGCGCGTCGTTTATGAAAACCATCCGCCGGAGTTCTGGCGGTTTCTGCGATGGTGCCTGTTGGCGACGTGCCGGTTCAAGTTCAAGTGCGTCTATCCCTCCGTGCGCAAGGTCCTGACGCGGATGGTGCCGCGTCCGATGCTGTTCATCCACGGCGAACGCGACAGCTACATCCCGGTCGAGCAGTCCCGCCTGCTCTACGCGCTGAGCGCCCAGCCGAAGTATCTGTGGACGGTGCCCGACGCCAAGCACAATCAGTCCGTCGCGGTGCGGCCGAAGGAATACGCCCGGCGAACGGTCGAGTTCTTCGATCGATACCTGGCGAAGCGGATCGACCCCAACAACATGTACAACGAGGGCCGTTTCGGCGAGATCGCTCGGATGGAGCTGGCCGCTCGCCTGGCGGCCACGGCGCGCGATCGGATGGGTGACGACCTGCCTCCCGTCGGCGAACGATTCGCCGAGTGCGACGCCGAGGAGGTGGAACAAACTGACTGATTCGCATGCCCGGCGACCCTGCATGGCAAAGCGCTCTCTGATAAACCGATGCCTGGCCCGTGTCGCCAGCGCGCACGCCGGCATGCACACGCGGCGGTTCGTCAAGGCCGTCTCGCACGCGACCCTCGTGCAGAACAGGCTGTTGGCGACGCTGCTCGCCGTCGGAAGCGAGGGCGATTTCGGCCGCGAACACGGCTTCGCCTCGATTCGCGCGTACGGCGAGTTCGCCGCGCGCGTCCCCATCCGCAAGTACGAAGACTTTGCGCCGACCATCGAACGCGTCCGCAACGGCCAGGAGACCGCCCTGTTCCGCAAGGGGCAGCGCATCCTGATGTTCGCGCTGACCAGCGGCACGACGGCCCAACCAAAGTACATCCCGATCACGCCGCAGGTGCTGTTGGACTGGCGGCGCGGCTGGAACGTCTGGGGCCTCAAGGCGCTGCTGGACCATCCCGACTGCGTGCTGCGGCACATCGTGCAGGTGACGAGCCCGATGGAGGACCATCCGGCTCCGTCGGGCGTGCCGTGCGGGGCGATTACGGGTCTGCTGGCAGCGACGCAGAAGCGGCTCGTTCGCCGGTTCTACACGTCTCCGCGCGCCGGGGCGCGCATCTCGGCCTCGCTCGCCAAGTACTACCCGATCATGCGGTTGGCGATTCCGCGGGACGTCGCCTGGCTCGTGACGGCCAACCCGTCGACGCTGCTCGTGCTCGCGCGGACGGGGGACCAGCACCGCGAGGACCTGATCCGCGACATCCATGACGGCACGCTGTCGGACAAGATGCCCGTGGACGGGGACATCCGCACGTCGCTCGCTCCGTATCTCAAGGCCGACCCCGCGTGCGCCAAGCGGCTGGAGATTCTGGCCCGTAAGCACGGCGCCTTGTATCCGCGGCATTACTGGAACGTCGGGTTCGTCGCGCATTGGACCGGCGGGACGATGGGGCTCTACATGGCGGAGTTCCCCAAGTACTACGGGAAGGCGCCGGCCCGCGACATCGGCTTGATCGCGAGCGAGGGACGGATGTCCATCCCGATGTCGGACGGGACGGCGGGCGGCGTGCTGGCCGTGACCAGCCAGTTCTTCGAGTTCGTGCCGGCGGAGGAATACGGCTCGGTCAAGCCAACGGTGCTGCGCAGCCACGAGGTTCAGGTGGATCGGGAGTACTTCCTGCTCCTGACGAACGGCAGCGGGCTGTATCGCTACGACGTGGGCGACCGCGTTCGCGTCCAGGGCTGGATGGGACAGGCGCCCGTGATCGAGTTCCTCAGCCGCGACGCGCACACGTCGTCGATGGCGGGCGAGAAGCTGACCGAGGACCAGGTCGTCCTGGCGATGGAGAAGATTCGCGGCCCCAGCGGCGAGATGGTGACGGATTTCGTCCTGGCGCCGCGATGGGCCGAGGTGCCGCGGTATCGCCTCTACGTCGAGACGCCGACGGCGAGGCGGTTTTCGGGACACGGCCAGCGGCCGCACGGTTTGAACGTCCGGCTTGACGAGGCGCTGTGCGAAGTCAGCGTGGAATACGCCTCGAAGCGTAAGACGCTGCGGCTGGAACAGGTGGAGCTTGGCGAGTTGCCGCCGGGCCGGCTCGCCGAGCGCGACCGCGAACTGCGAGCGCAGCGGTCGCGCACGTCGGAGCAGTTCAAGCATCAATACCTGCTGCCGCGGCCGGGCCTGGACGAGGACCTTGCCGCGGTCGCGGTCTGCCCTACGCCGATGGGTCAAGCCGAACGGTAAACAAGTCGTATCGCAGCTTCCCGGACCGAAGCAGAGCCGCCAGGCCGGCCAGGTAAACGCAGCGGAGGCGGAAGCCGCGGCGCTGCCGCCACGAGAGCTTGTCGATCTCGGCCAAGCCGTCGCGCAGGGAGTCCGCCACGCGGTCGGAAGCGTCCTCGTGACGAGTCAGATCGAATCCCAGGTCGGCGAACGCCTGTCGGTAGTCCGCCGTCGACCAGAGGTGCAGGTTTGAGTTCAGTTGCCAGGGGAGCCGGTTGAACAGCCCCAACGGTCGAAACAGGAGCTTGTAGTTCGTCGTGATGTCGGCGAGGCAGAGCGTTCCGCCCGGCTGCAGCACGCGGCGGCATTCTCGCAAGAACGCGCGCTTGTCGGCGTAATGCAGGGCGGACTCGAGGTTGAAGATCACGTCGATCGAGGCGTCGGCCAGCGGCAGACGGTGGCAGTCCCCCTGGATGAAGAACGGACGGCCGGGCGCCGTCTCGCAGCTTCGCGCGGCGGCGAGCACGCTTGCGTGAAGATACTCCAGACCGACCACGGCGCGGGGGTGATAGCGTTGGGCGATCCAGACGGATGGACCGCCGATGCCGCACCCGGCGTCCAGGACGGTCGTGCGCTCGTCGATGACGGTTCCATCCAACAGCCGCCAGACCAGCGACATCTGGTGCTGCTCGAAGGACTGCTCGCCGGGCGATTCGGCGTACCCGCAGTTGTACCCACGGAAGCCGACGGTCTGCGCCAGGTTCCAGTTGGGCCTGTAATGAGCCTCGAGGGTTCTCTGCGACATGCAAGTCGTCCGTAAATCGCGTCAGCCGGTCAACGCTCGATTCGATCGCGCTCGCGCATGAGGCGAGGCTTCCCGACTCCGGCGCCGGTCCGCGCTCCGTGATTGTACAGTCCTCGTAGCACGTATGCTCTCTATTGATGCCTGTTTTCGACAACAAGTCGGCAGCATCGCTGCTTTGGCTCTAAGCGATGGGCCTTGGCGCGCGTCCGGCACGTGCGGAGACGCACCGGTCCTGTTCGCCGTTGCCATCAGGCGCGGTCAGCCTGAAGATGGGGCGACGGACTGCGAACAACGGGCGGATGACGCGTCGGCTGGAACCGCCTGTTCTCCGGGCTTCCGTTGCACGCAGCGAACCGCGGCGCACGCGGGACTGCCTTCGATGAACCGACAAACGTCCAATCGCCTTCGTCCCATCCTGCTCTATACGTTGCTGCTGGTGGCGGCCTATCGACTGGCGTACGACGGCGACGTCAACGGCAACCTCGACTTCTACCATGAAGGAGATCGGCTGGCGCACATCGGGGCGATCCTGGACGGGAGGCTTCCCTTCCGCGACGTGTACATCCAGCAGGGTCTGGGCGAGAACGTCCTGAAGCCGCTGCTCGCCTGCAAGCTGTTCGGAAAGTCGGTCGAGGCGCTCCGTCGCTTGGGCGAGAACAGTTACATCTACCGCGGGTATCTGCCGCCGCTGGGCCTGCTCGCCACGCTGCTGGCGGCCATCGCCTTGATCCGAAGGCCGATCGTCGTGGCCGCCGTCGCCCTCGCGCTGCTGCTCGCGTTCTACGAGATCTCCGACCGCCACGTCCTCGGCTTTCTGTCCGTCGCGTGCTGCGGCGCGTTCATCGCCGGGCGGAAGCTGCGATGGCTCCTCCTGGCCGGCATCGCGGCATCGCTCGCGGCGATCTACAGCCTGGAGGTCGGCGTCTATGCAGCGGCCGCGGCCATCGCGTGGTTGTTGCTGGATTCGGGATCGCGGTGCGTCGGCGTGCTCCTCGCAGCCCGGCAAGCGGCCCAGCAGGCAGCCCGACGAGGCGCCGGACAGGCTGCACGACCGGCGCCCCGACAAGGGGCAAGACAAGCGACCCGCCTCGCGGTCCGACAGGCTGGCTGGCGACTCGCCGCGTACGGGACCGGCATAGCCATCGGTTTGGCGCCGCTGATCGTCTGGTGCGCCGCCAACGGCATCCTGGGCGACTTGGCGCACAACGTCTACATCCAGTTGTTCATGCGTCGGGAGATATTCCCGACCGGTTACCCGACGCCGGACTGGCAGCCCCAGATGCCCGTCGCGAGCAACCTGCTCGTCGGCGCCATGTTCATCGCGATCTTCTACGGGATGCCGGCCGTTTGCCTCGTCGCCTTGGCGATCGCGCTGTATCGCGACCAGCCACGAGGGGCCGCCTTGCGCTCTCGCATCATCCTGACGAGCCTGTTGGCCCTGGTGTTCTGGGCGTCCGTCCTCGGAAGGCCCGATCTCTGGCACGTCGCCTATGCCGTCGGGGCGTTCGTCGTGTTCTCAGCCGTCTGCGTCGAATCGCTTGGCAGGCTCGCAAGGCGACCCAAGCTGCGTACTGGGATGCTCGGCCTCCAGGCGGCAGCCGTGCTGAGCCTGATCTTCCTCGGCGAAGGCGGAGCCCTCGCCCGGACCTTCCTGCATACGGAAAGCTCGCTGCTGCCGGAATACTTGCGGCGCAGCGGAAAGCAGTTCGTCGAGGTGCGCGGCCCGCGCATCGGCTGCATCGCGATGGAGCCCGATCAGGCGGCGTTCACGCAGACCGTCGTGTCCTACATCCAGCAGCATACGAAGCCGGACGACGCGATCCTCGACCTCAGCAACAACGGCCTGCTCTATTTCCTCTGCGAGCGACGCAGCCCGACGCGGTTCCATCTGCTCAGCCACGTCGGCTACAGTTCGCTGTGCCGCGAGATGGTGGCCGAGGTGCTGTCGTACGACCGGCTGCCGCGATACGTGATCCAAGTTGAAGGCGGCCAGTTTCCGCAGGAAGACCTGAAGGAGATGTTGGAGCGATTCTACGAACCTGAGACGCGCATCGGCCACCTGGAGTTGCTTCGATGCAAGCAGACAACGCCGGGCGTTGCGACAGCCCCAAGCTGAGAACGGCATGCCGCTCGCTACGAAGGCGGCGCGTCATCATGTCCGCGCCGGGCTGCGCGGCTTCGTGACGAAGTAGAAGATGATCATGCCGATGGTGCCGAGCAGGCCGACAAAGCCCAGGTAATACCAAACCTGATAAGGATGATACTTGTCCCAGAGCAATTGCGTCGCCTTCGGCCGGTCCTGCGACCACAACGAGAGGGCCTCGTGGGGGTTCAGCCCGAGAACGCTCCGCGCCTGATCGGGCGTCCGGCTCCAGTCCTTGGCCGCCAGCGCCTTCTGGACCAGTTCCTTCCTACACGCCAGCTTGTAGTAGTTGATTCCCTCCGAACTGACTTCGCCCTCGTAATCGTCGGACGAGAACATCTTGGCGATGCGAGAGACCATCGCGTCAACGATGCCTTGCCGATCGATCTCCTGTCGGACGATCTTCAACGCTTCCGGATCGCTGGAGACTAGCGATCTCAGGAGCCCCAGATCGTACCTCCAGTCCCGTTTGGCGACCGCATCGAAGCGATCCTTCGGATTCGCGATCAGTTCCAGGTATACCCGGCCATCCGATGATCCTTCCGTCGGCGCGCTCGTGGAACTACCCGATTGCATTGGCTCTCCCGCCGCCACCGCCGCGCTCAGCGCCGCAAACGCCTTCTGCGAGTCGATGCCGACGCGCTCCTCCAACTCCTTGGCTCGCTTCTTCATGTCCGAAGATGCCTTGAACTCGATTACGCCCACGGCCGTCTCCAGACGCCCCGTCGCCTGGGCAAGGTACTCGAGCGCCAGGTTGTTCAGGACCTGAGCATCCTGCCCATGCTGCTCCCACAGCATCGCCGCGATGTCCGAGTCCTGCTTCCATTCGCCCCTCGGCACGTCCTTGTTGACCAGCTCCCGAACCTTCTCCATGACCGCCGTTCGTTGGATGCCGAGAACGTCGGGAAGGCGATGCACGTGCGAGGCCAGATCGACGGGCTCCTCCGCCCGGGCCGGATCGGTCAGTTGTCGCAGCAGCGCCGAGAGCGTCGCCATCTCCTTCAACGTCTTGTCGAGCTTGTCCAGCGGACGCTCCTTCTCGTCCTGTATCGAAGTCGTCGGCTGGGTGCTCGCCGCCCTCTCCTTCGATTGCTTCTCGATGTCGCTGGAGAGCCCGATCGCCGCGACGCTGAACGCGGCCGCGTCCGAAGCCAGCGCCTTGGCGAAGCCTGCCGTGGTCTTGGCCCGGTTGTCGGGATGAAGAGCCAGGTACTGCAAGCACAGGTTTTCCGTCTGGCCCGCGTCGCACCGGAACGTCTGGCGGAGCATCCGAGCGGCCGCCTCGCCGTCCACGTCGAGGTCTGCCTGGACCATCGAGAAGGCCGCGTCACGGTCAATCTTCAGCAGATCCGGAATCTTCTCCAGCGAATCGCTCCAATCCGCCGCCCGTGCGGCCTTGGCCACGAGTTGCGGCGAACTTGCCAGCTCTCTCATCGCGAGGTTGGCCCGCGCGCCGTAGTCCTCGTAGACGAACCCCCCTAGCAGATTCCCCAAGGCCCAACCGATGGCGAACGGGATGTTCGAGTATCCCATGTACAGCGCCTTCTTGTCCGGCGGCGCGATCAAGCCGACGTACGCGCTGAACGTGGGACTGCAGATCATCTCTCCAATTGCAAAGATGAAGATCGCCAGGCAGCAGAACCAGCCGAGCATCGTCGCCCCCGACGCCACGAACGCAAAGAGCGAGATGACCATGCCGAGGATCATCGCCGCCACCTTGCTGATCTTGCCGATCAGCGCGGAGATCGGAATCACCAGGAGGATGATGGCGATCGCGTCGATGTTGATGATCATCTCCGGCTTGACCTGACCGCTGCCCAACACCCAGGCGCTGCTGAACCATTCGAAGTATTTCGCCACACGCGACGTATCAACCCACTCGTCAATGAAGTTCGGCAGCAAGTCCCAAAGCTGCATGAACATCAGCCAGAAACATGAGAAGATTCCGAGGAACACGATCAATCGGAAGTCTTTGAGAATCGTGGCAATCGAATGGACGAACACGCCGACCGGCCCGTGCGGCTGCTCCTCGCCCTCCTTGGGCGGCGTCTTGGCTGGTTCCCGATAGAACAGGAACGCCGGTATGAAGTTCAAGGCCGTGACGACGGCCGCGGCCCAGAACACGATGTGCCAGTCAATCTCCCGCCGCAGCGTCGCCGCGCCCATCGGGGCCAATGCCCCGCCGATGTTCACAACCCAGTAGAAAATGCCCCAGCCCAGAGACGACGTTTCCTCCGTGGTCGTCTTGGCGATGGTTCCGTGCGCCGGCGGTTTGAAGATAGCGGTGCCCGTCGCGACGCAGCAGGCCGCCGCCATGAACACCCAGAAGCCCGCGTGTTCCCAGCCCATCGTCGCCAGGTGATCCGCGATCGGCTTGGACATCGCCATGCCGCTGTACCCGACGACGTTGATCAGAAAAGCGACCGACAGGCTCTTGCGGTATCCGTAGCGATCCGTGTAACCGCCGGAGACCATCGGGATCAGGCATTGGAGCAATGCCCAGACGGTGTAGATGACGCCCTTTTCCTTGTAGTTGAGGTCGAGTCCGTTCTGGCTCGACGACGCCACCAGGTACAGCGGCGCCACGGCTCGCGATCCGAAGAACGCCAGCCGCTCCAGAATCTCCATGAAGCAGGCGGACCAGAAATTGGCCTGCAGACTTGTCAGTTGCTTCAGGAACGGCTGCTTTTTCGCTTGCAGTCCGGTCGTTTCCATCACGATGACTCCTGGTCGTCGGATCGCCGCCCTTTGGCGCCGCGTGTTTTGTAAGGGGGCGCGCGGAAACTGGCAACGCATCTTGTGCCGGGCAGACAGAGGAGTCGGGCGTCGCTTTCTGGGACGACCTGCAAGAAGTGTGGGGGCTGTCTGAGGAACCTCCCGCCCCCTTTTTCATCTGACGCCGGCCGCGCCCGCCCGGTCCGCGCCCCGGCGCGCGAACATCGTCAAGGGGCCG
>CAZERK010000018.1:1426-16702 GCA_964514515.1 uncultured Planctomycetaceae bacterium | reverse complement strand
CGCGTTCATGTTCACGGACGACGAGATCCCCGCGCCCCCGCAGGGGGATCCGTGGATCGAGACCACCATCGACTACAAAGGGCCCCGAAGCGGACAGCTCCGCTTCCTGTGCACGCCCGACTTCTGCGTCCTGCTCGCTGCGAATCTCCTGGGCGTCGACCCCCTGATCGAGGAGGCGACGCAGCAGTCGCAAGACGCGGTCAAGGAGTTCATGAACATCATCTGCGGCCAGTTCGTGACCGCGGTTCATGGGGCAACCGACGTCTACAACCTCACCATCCCCGAGGTGCACGAGCTGTCCGAGACGCCCGACCTGGAATCGTCCGACACCTCGCAGCGCGCGACGTTCTGCGTTGACGGACACATCGTTCAACTGTCCCACGTGCCCCGGAGTGGCCCGGGGGAGCGCACGCCCTGATCCGTGACGCACGGAGTCCAAACGTGTCCAGCACCGAAGTCACCGACCTCACGCGCAAGGAATACGAACTCTTCCGCCGCCTCGTCTACGAGAAGAGCGGAATCAACCTCGGCGACCACAAAATGCAACTGGTTCGAGCGCGCCTCGGCAAGCGGCTCCGCACGGGCGGCTTCTCGTCCTACCTCGAGTACTATCGCCACGTGGAGAGCGACCCGACGGGGGAGGAGATGTGCGGCCTGTTGGATGCCATTTCGACGAATACCACGCACCTGTTCCGTGAGATTCGACACTTCAACTTGCTCCGCGAGATCATCGAGAAATGGACGGCGGACCGGACCTGGCGCGCGCAGCATTCCGTGCTGCGCATCTGGAGCGCAGGTTGCTCCAGCGGCGAGGAGCCGCACTCGATCGCGATGGTCGCCCATGACGCGGTAGCGAATCATCCGAATCTGGAATTGAAGATTCTGGCGACCGACCTGTCCACCCAGGTGTTGAGCCGTGCGAAGCTGGGAATTTATGACATCCATCGAGTGGGTACGGTCCCACCGGAATACCGCAACCGCTACATGCAGAGGGTCAACCGCGACAAGCACACCTACCTCCAGCTTGCGCCGGACTTGCGGCGCGTGATCACGTTCGCGCGGTTCAATCTGATGACCGAGAAGTTCCCCTTTCGCAACGGCTTCCACGTGATCTTCTGCCGGAACGTCATGATCTACTTCGACCGCAAGACGCAGCACACGCTGGTGAACAAGATGGCCGGCCAGTTGGTGAACGGGGGCTATTTGATGATCGGCCACTCCGAAAGCCTCAACGGTACACAGCACCCCCTGACCTACGTCGAGCCGACGGTCTACATGAAGGCATGAAGGTGTGAGCGTCCTCGGTCATCCGCAGGCCATTGGAGGCGTATGGAGGCGGCGAAGTGCACCCTGTTGGGCTCATCAAGGTCCTGATCATCGAGAATTCCCCGCTGGTGCGCTCGGTCCTCACGCGAGCCCTCTCCAGCGAGCGGGACCTCTGGGTCGTGGGGGCCGCCAAGGATGCCCAAGAAGCCCGTGACTTGATCATCGTTCATCGACCCGACGTCATCATTCTCGACGCCGACTTGCCCGGGACGAGCGGTCTGGCCTTCCTGAAGAGGCTGACGGTGTACTATCCGGTGCCCGTCATCATCTGCTGCGAGGCGTCGCCGAAGGGGGACGAGGCGGCCCTGCAGGCCACGGAACTCGGCGCGGCGGAGGTGATGGCCAAGCCGCCGCACGCCCAGCGAGAGCTGATCCGGTCGCTGGCCATCGAGTTGGCCGACAAGGTGCGCGCCGTTGCGGCGGCCATTCGACGCCCGCCGATCTTGCTGTCAGACGCAGCCGCTGCCCCCATTTCCCTTCGGGAGGCGGGCCTGGATCCCCACAGGTACCTTGTCGCCATCGGAGCTTCGACGGGCGGGACCGACGCGCTCCAAGCCCTTTTGTCGCAGGCGCCGGCGGACTTCCCGCCCACCGTCATGGTGCAGCACATGCCGGAAGGCTTCACGCAGGCGTTCGCGGGTCGCCTCAACCGTCATAGCCACCTAACCGTGACCGAGGCGGTCCACGGCGACGTGCTCGACGCGGGACGAGCGCTTCTGGCGCGCGGCGGTATCCAGATGGCCGTCACAACGGTTGGCGGTCGGTGGCAAATCGCGTACGGCACGAGCGAACTCGTGAACCGGCATTGCCCGAGCGTGGACGTGCTGTTCAACTCGGTGGCCCGCGCCGCAGGCCGGCGAGCCATCGGCGTGTTGTTGACCGGCATGGGGGACGACGGCGCCCGGGGCCTGCTCCACATGGCCGAGGCCGGCGCACTGACGATCGCGCAGGACAGAGCCAGCTCCGTCGTCTATGGCATGCCCAAGGTCGCCGCCGAGCTGGGCGCCGTGCAGCACACGGCGGCGCCGTCGCAGATTCCATCGCTCATCCTCCAAGCCCTCCGCCGCCGCGACGCGGCTCGACCACTCGCGCGATAAAGGCGCGATCTCTCCGCGGCGAATCCGCCGGCCCTGACTGGACCCCGGTCAGCCGCGCTTGAACTGGCGCTCGAGATCACGCGTCGAGAGCTGCAGCGCGGTCGGCCGACCGTGCGGGCAGTTGGAGGATCGTTCGACCAGGTGCCGATGGGCCAGCAGCGCCAGCATCTCCTCGGTCGTGAGGGGATCGCCCGCCTTGACCGCTGCCTTGCACGCCATCATGTCGAGCAGCCCGTGCAGAAGCGTTTCCTCGGACTCGCCGCCTTCGCTCTCGGCCAGACGATCAAGCAGATCGGCCACGAAATCGGGCGGATCGGCCTGCGGCAGCATCGCGGGGAAAGCCTGGACGGCCAGACTCGTCGGTCCGAAGCACGATAGCTCGATGCCCAATCTCGCCAGCAGGTCGGCATGTTGCTCGGCGGTCGCGACCCGACTCGGCGAGGCCTCGATCGTTTGAGGAATCAGGAGCCGCTGCGACTCCAACGGCCCGCCGAGGATTCGCTCGCGGAACTTCTCATACAGGATCCGCTCATGCACCGCGTGTTGGTCCACGATGATGATGCCTTCGTTCGTCTGCGCCACGAGGTAGGCGTTATGGACCTGCATCACGGACGACGCCGGCGGGCAGACGTCCAACGAATCGTCGCGAATCGGCGATGCGTCCGTACGCTCGTCGCCCGATCCTTGCTGGAGCGACGGCAGCGACGGATTCGTCATCGGTGCGTCCGGCCGACGCCGCTGCTCATCGTCCGTCACGCGTGCGGAGTCCGCCTGACCGCAGTATCCCAAGGCGGCGGTGATCGACGGCCGCAGTCGACCCCTCGGCAGGGGCGGCTGAAAGCGCATTCGCGCCTGCCCAGGCGTGACGGACTTCAGGTAATCCGCCAAGGCCTGACGTGCGTCCTGCAGATGCGAGGGCTCGCCGCTCGGCGAGGCCGCCGCAGGGCGATCCGCAAACGGACCGTCGCGGCTCGCATCGTCAACGCCGACTGCGCCAGGCGCGTCCGTGGGGTCGGGGCCGATCGCGCCCGGCATACCAAACGGACGCCACGAACTGACCGAACCGCCCGTTCTGAGCGAGGGCGTCAAGTCGCAGGACAAGAGCGATTCTCTCAGCACCGCAAGCACCTGCGACTGGATGAGGCCGGCGTCTCGCCAACGGACCTCGATCTTTGTCGGATGCACGTTCACGTCGAAGTCAGCCGGGGCAGCCGTGATGAAGACGAAGACGACGGGAAACCGATCGTGCTCGACAAGGCCGCGGAACGCTTCGCGAATCGCGTAGCCGATGCGGCGATCGGTGATGTATCGGCCATTCAAGAAGACGTACTGCCATTTTGTCGACGCACGCGACTGCTCCGGCGGGGCAAATAGGGCCTCGATCCGCGAGCCTCGTTCCGGTCGGTCAACGGTCAGGAGGCATTCCGCCAGCTCCGCCCCGTAGAAATCCGCGATGCGCGATCGCCGGCTCGTCGTCGCAGGCAGGTTGCGCGACGATCGCCCGTTGTGCGCGAGCGCGAAGGCGATCTGCGGATGCGCCAGCGCCAGCCGGGCCAGCTGCTCCGTGCAATGCGCGAACTCCGTCGCGGGCCGACGGAGGAACTTGCGGCGGGCCGGCACGTTGTAGAAGAGGCTGCGGACCTCGACCGTCGTGCCCGGCGGGGCGGCACAGGCACGGGTCTCGCCGATCGTGGCATCTTCGCAAACGAGTTCCGACGCCTCCAGCCGGTCCGCAGGTCGGCTGCAAAGCCTCAGAAGACTGACCGACGCGATGGACGCCAGCGCCTCTCCTCGGAATCCCAGCGTGCGAACGTTGAACAGATCGTCCGTCGTCTGAATCTTGCTCGTGGCGTGCGGAGCGACTGCCAGGGGAAGATCCACCGGCCCCATTCCGTGCCCGTCGTCCGTGACGCGGATCAGCTTGGTCCCGCCTTCTTCCAAGGCGATGTCGATCCGGCCGGCCCCGGCGTCGATTGCGTTCTCGACGAGTTCCTTGACGACGGACGCCGGCCGCTCGACCACCTCCCCCGCGGCGATCTTGTTCACCAAGGCCGGGTCAAGCCTTCTTATTTTGCTGGACATGGCGGCGCGTCCTACATCGGCTCAACCCCGCACCCGAGCCTCTCCATCCTCCCGTAGCCGTGCGCAGAATCGTAGGTCCCTGGATGCCGCGCGTCCTCGTGCGCACGCGCCGGCGGCCGAGAACACGTTTTATAACGCCGATGCACGTCAGACTGAAGTCCATCGCCCACGAACTTGACGAAGCGGCCCTCGCCGGAGCGGGTTCTCGACCCCGCGCAACGTCTGCAACGTCCGACAATCGAGACAAAATACGCCGCTCGGTGGACGGCTCAATCAGTCGAGTCGTACACTTAACAGGCAGCGGGGTGCATCGTACGCGAGACTCGTGGGGGGGGGACAAAGCACCATGACCGATGGCACATTCGACGAGCGTCTGGCAGAGATCGAGAAGCGGATTGACGAGTTGCCCGTCGGCCGGCAGGAATCGCTAAAGAAGCTGGTCGAGGAGACCCGACGGCGGCACGTTGAAATCAGGCATGCCGTGGGCGAAGCCCGCAGCGCGCTGGCCGACTGGCGAATCGCCCTGAAGTACCTAGTCTTCGATCTGGAAGCCCGGCTTCG
This sequence comes from uncultured Planctomycetaceae bacterium, assembly GCA_964514515.1. Lineage (GTDB taxonomy): Bacteria > Planctomycetota > Phycisphaerae > UBA1845 > UTPLA1 > CAZERK01. Next base: position 11,636 of record CAZERK010000018.1, on the reverse strand, counting down.
CGAATCGGCGCGATGAGCCGTCCCAGTCATGGCACATCTATTGATCTGCCGATAACAACGGATGCCCAGGCGGCTCCCAGAGGAAGAAGCCGCTTCCTCGGCGACGGCACTAACGCCGCAACAGTCGCACGCCACCGTGATGCTGTGAGATTCCCTCGTGCCCCGTGCCATCGGCTTGCCCCTGCGGAGCCTGCGAACGTGCGTCGCCGCGCAGCGATGGCACGATTGGCTGTTGCTGGCGGCCGTCCTCTTCTGCGCGGGCAGCTACTGGTTCGTCTCCGTCGCGCGGCACGCTGACGAGCCCCTGTCCATGCACGTCCTCTATCGAGCGGGCGACATCCAAATCTACCCCGCCATCGCCTTCCTCTCGCGATTGGAGTTCGGAGAGGCGACGATCCACGAGCACCTCGGCGAAGGCGTTCAAACCGTGCCGGTCTGGTCCATCCTGCCCCATGCCGTCGCGATGCGGCTCTTCGGACCGGCGGGCTTCGTCGTTGTGGACGCTCTCGGCTTCCTCGCCTTCTACTGGGCGTTCTCGTCGCTGCTGCGCCGCGTCGGCGTCAGCGCATTGCCCGCGAAGGCAATCGCGTTGATCGTCCTGTGCGGGGCGGCCGAGGCATGGCACGCGTTCCTCTTTTCGCTCGCTCCGCTCAAGCCCTACGAGACCGCCTTTGAGTTCTGGCGACTGCGGATTCCCCGCCCGCTCACGACCAGCCCGATGCTCTGTCTCTGTCTGCTCCTGCTCGTGCAGATCGTCTCTGATGGGCCGTCTCCCCGGACGCGCAAACGGATGCTGCTGCTGGGCATCGCATGGGCGATTCTGCTTCAGGCGGATCCGTACTCCGCCGCGGCCGTCGGCTTCTGCGTTCCGGTCGCCTTCGGCTGCGTGCTGCTGCAACACCGCGGGCGCCTCCCCGCCCTGTCGTACGGCATCCTGCTTTGCGCCGCCGGGGCCGTCCTGTTCGCCGTGCCGTACCTCTTTCAACGCCTCCATGAACTGCCTGACTTGCAGGCGAGACTGGGCGTCTTCCCGGTTGACCGTTGGCATCCGCTGTTTCTGCCCTGGCCGAGCGGCACGTTTCTTTGGATCGTCTGGCTCCTCGTGCTTTGCGTGGCGGCGCTGTTGCTCGCCGTCCGGAGCTACCCGAAACGCAGAGTCGCAGTCACGGCTCTCCTCGTCTTGGCCGTCGTCAGCACGGCATCGTGCTTCGCCTTGCCCGCCTGCTGCGTGTTGCTCGGCAAGTCCGTGCAGACCTACCATTTCGCTCTGACCTTCCACGTCTTCTGTTGGCTGACCGCGCTCGCACTGCTCGTGACGATCCTGGAGCTTACCGTCTGGACGGTCCGATCGCTGCTTCCCGGCTTCGCCCAACGTCCCCGTGTCGTCGCAGGCGCCCGGACGGTCCTCGTGCTCGCGGTCGTCGGTCTCAGCCTGTTCTACACCCTGCAGCGCAGCCGAGATCTGTCTGACAGAAGCTGGCACATGCGAAGCGATTTCGACGAGTACGCGGCGATGGGAACCGGCTATCGCGGCGACTTCGACGCCTTGCTGACCGAGTTGCAGAAGGCACGATACGCCGACTGCGACGTGCTGGGCTCGTTCGACCATCAGGTCTACGTCTGGTGGACGACGTTCCGCCAAGGCCGCTGCTTCCTTGCCGACCCCATCTTGTCCGTGCTGCCGGACCGCCGGATTGAAGATCGGTTAATCGCGCTATGCCAGGTCTTCGGCATGGACGCCGAGGACTTCCGCGCGTTCGTCAACCGCCGGTACGTCAACGCGTTCTGGCTGGGGCACAACAAGTACAACGCCTCGCGGGCTCACACGTTCTCGCCCCTGTCAGACTACACGCCTGAGCAGCAGCACAAGATCAGCGTGACGAACGTCTTGGGCTCCTGGCACCTGCAGATCCCTATCAGCGAGCAGGCTCGGCTGCTGAGGCGCTTCGAGGAACTGCAAGACCGCCCGCTCCCCGGCCGACTTGATCTCATCGTGCAGGCGCAAGACCCGAGCCTGAGCCGCTTCTCGCCGTCCTCCCAACTGTACGAGAATACGTATCGCAGCCCGAGCTTCAGCATCTGGCTGCGACGCACCGACGTGCCCCCGCCACTCTGATTGTCAGACGGGACCAGCGGGCGGCCTCACGACTCCCGTGGGGCTGTCGTGGCCCGTCCGCAGGCGCTCGGCGTCAGGCTGCGAAGATCGAAGACCGAATAGAGCGCGTTGCGGTAGAGTCGTGTCAACGCGGAGAGGTCGCCTGTGTGCCACGAGTTCCGCCTGCCGCGGTAGCCCCCCCCCATCAGCTGGGGAAGCTCCGCGGCCCTCGCTGCGTCCATCCGAGCATACGCTTCCTGGACCTCCTCAACGGAGCAGAAGTCTCCTCCGCACTCTTCGCGCAGCCGTTCGTACCATTCGATGGTATCGCGCGGCAGGATCGGCATGCATTTCCAGTCGATGACGACGGCCCGTTCGGCGCCCAATCGAAAGCCGCCGAGAAAGGGCTCGATGACGAAGACGCTTCCAGACGCCGTCCGCCCCCGGCACCAGTCGTATAACTGTTGTTCCTCCGGCGCCGGCGGGGGCCCCAGGAAGTCCTTTCGGGCGACGCCCGCTCTTACGAGCAGCGCACCGACGGCCAACGGAACCGCCGCGTGGGCCAACAGAAGATACGAAGTCCAATTGCGGCGAGGCTTGCCTCGCTGGTGCAACAGTTTCCAGCAGACCGCCATGCCGGCGAAGACGAAGGCAAGCAGCAGGCTTGTCTTGCCCGCGCCGGCGACAAACAAGCACGCGATGAGCCCGCCGAGCAGCGCCGACGTCGCTCCCACGGAGAGGCCGGGAGTCTTCGCAAGGCGGCGTCCAAGCATGGCCGTCGCGAAGACGCCGAGGCACAGAAGGCCGTACGCGGTGACGCCGCCGCCGTACAGCAGCGCCGCGAGGACGCTCCAAAGCAGCAGCGTCCACCGCAGACGTCCGGCAGGCCGCAGGGCCGTACTTGCGATTGCGCCGGCGACGGCGATCTCAGCCGCCAAGGTCAGCAGCGGCGCCAGGCGATAAGGAAGAACGAGCGCCACGGCATCGACGGGCAAGACCGTCGTGAACACGATGCCCAGGAGGAGATACGCCGCCAGGATGGCGAGGATTGTCCGGGTGACGGGAGACGTTCGACGTCGCGGCGGCGCCCAATATGCCGCCACGGCTCCCGCCGCCAGGACGCAGGCAAACCGTGCAAAGGGTTCCCATCCCCACGTCAAAGGCCGCGAATGGCAGGGCATGTAGATGTCGTGCAGAATCGCGGCGGCTCGCGGCGCGCACGCAAGCTGCTCCGGCGTCCTCGCCGCGAGGAAGAACGGCAGATGGTAGAGAAGCGCGACAACGAGGGAAGCCGCAATAAACAACGCAGCTCGAGGGCCGATGCGCCGCCTATCAGCCCGTGCCAAGAGGGGACAGGCGCCTCGCGGGACGCCGTTTTCGGCAACGCCGGCCACCCTCTGCTCGAAGCCAGTTCCCTTTCGCCACGGGCTGCTATGGAGGACGAGCACCGGTCCGACGATGGCGACCGTCCAGACGAAGTAGTTGATATGGAACAGGGCGCCGACGAAGAGCGGCAAGCCTGCGATCGCATAGCGGCCTGTCGCAAGGAGCGTCAAGCCGGCCAACAGGCCGACGGCTCCCAGCGTCGAGGGTTGGAAATAGGAGCTGAGGATGTACGTCCAACCGAGGTCGTTGCCCGGTCGCATCGTCATGATGAACACGACTAGGGCCGCCACGACGAGCGGCTCTCGGGACGACGATTGGGCCAGTCGCCAGACGCAGAGGAAGATGACAAACGCAGATAGAGCGTTGGCCGCCGCGAACAGGACGTCCAGACGGGCGGTCCGTGCGGCCAGCGTGAGCCCGGCGTTGAACGCCGCGTGGTGCGGCAGGGTCTGCGTCGTAAACCAATCGTTGGCGAGATAGGTCGGATCGGCGCCGTGCAGGCCGTGCAGCAGGTATTGGCGGAGGTTGCCGCAGGCGTAGCCCATCCCGTTGGCCAGCGCGAAGCCGGCCCCGACCAACAACAGGGTCGGCCACACGCAGGCACGGCTTCGCGACGTCAGCATTGTTTGACGGCCAAGGCGGCGATGTTGACGCAGAACCGGCCGTGCAGCTTGCCGAATCGATCCAGAAGCCGCAGCAACGGATGGAAGATCGAAAGCTGGAAGGGGAACAGATGGATGCCGCGCATCTCGACGACGCACGCGTTCGAGCCCTCGATCCACCGCCGCAGGTCTTTCCACCGCGGCCAGTCCTCGATGCCCTCGTAGGGCCGCAGATGCAGCCGGTTGGCCACGACGCACAGCCAATACCAGAATCGGTTGGGACAGGTGATGACGATGAGCCCGCCGGGACGGCAAACGCGAACCAACTCGCGAACAGCCCGGGCCGGGTTTCGCGTATGCTCGATGCACTCCGACGAGACGACAACGTCGAACGCACCGTCGTCGAACTGCATGTTCAGAACGTCACCACAGACGGTCCGGGCCGGGCATTTCGCGCGGACCTCTCGCAGCAGCCTGGGACCGATGTCGAGGGCCGTCACCTGGGCGCCCCGTTCCCAAGCGCGTTGGCTGAACCAGCCTGTGCCGCAGCCTGCATCCAATAGCGTCCGACCGCGAAGATCGTGACGGCCCAGGATCGTATCAAAGATGGTATCGACCCGTCGCTGCAGATCGTACCGGTTCATGATGCGGTCGAAGTCCTCGGCGATCGTGTCGTAGAAGAGCTCGATCGGCGCCCCGTCGGCGAGCGCGGCTGTAGCGACCTCGCTTGATGCATCCGCGGACGGAGCGGGGCGCGTCGGCTCGCCAGCCTCGACCGTGCGGTCTTGCGTGACGTCCGGTTGGTGATCCGGCGTGTCGACGGCCAAGGGCCGGGCGATTCGGGGAATCAGACATCCGTCGAAGACCTCGATCGCCTGTCGACGAGACAGGACGCCAGCCGCCAGACCGTTCGCTGACCGACTGGCAACATTGGATCCGTCACCAAGCCGCAACGCGCCTTGTCTGAGGACGGGGCGCCCCGCCTCGGTTCGCGGGGAATGTCTGGGCTTGGCTTGTCGTCTGCTGGCTTCGCAGGCCGGGCAAACCCAACACGTCGCTTCCCCCTCCAACTGACGCAACTCCAGCTCCGTCCCGTCGATGGGGCAAACCAATACGGACGCCGTGGTTGTCATGAGATGCCGCTCCGCGATCCTTCCCCGCTCCCCGAGTTGCCAGAGGAGGCGGTCGCAGCCGAGACGCCGGCTTCGATCGCTGACCTGCCGTGTGCATCCCCACGCGCGGAGATGCACGATCCCAACACGGTTATATCGGAGCATCTCAGGCGTCGGTCGACCGCCATTTGCCAGACGTGACATCCTTTGCTGCCGAAGGCAGGGGCGGCAACGCCCAGCCCTTTCTGGCACCCAACGAAGCTGGAACAGGCCTCCCCGACCTCTCGTCTTGGGCAGCGATTGACGCCATCGCAGGGAGCCTGTCCTGATTCCCGGAGGCGATTCTGGGGGCGGATCGGCCGTCAGGACGAGGCGCGGGGCCTCGCAGCCAGGCTGTTCTGGCGTCGGTGCGCGCAACATCTAGAATAAGAGACGATACATACCTATCGGGTGTCGCCACGCAGAGTGTGGCCCCCCCGCCGTCCCATCGCGCAGGAGGCGCGGTGACGCCCGCCGGATCCCAAGACAATCTGACATGAGATCCGCTGTGCGCAGGACCTGCCCTCGATTCCCGTGCCTCTGGTCTCAGAGGATTTTCGCTACGGCCCGCTAGAGGACGGTGATGTCCTTGATCTTCGCGGCGGCGACGTCGTCGAGGGCCTTCTCGTACTGCTTGATGAGCTTGTCGAGATTGTCGTGCCCATGCTTCGCATCGTCCTCCGGCAGGTCCCCGGCCTTCTTCTCCGCATCGATTTTTTGAATCGCGTCCCGCCGAACGTTGCGGAGATCGACATATTCGGCTTCCCCCATTTTCTTGACTTGGTTAGCCACTTGCGTGCGGCGCTCGCCGGAAAGCGGCGGAATCGGTAGGCGGATCACCTTCCCGTCGCTCTGCGGGTTGATCCCCAAATCGGCCTCTTGCAACGACCGCTCGATGTCCTTGACCGTGGCGGGATCGAACGGCTTCACGAGCAGCATGCTCGGATCGGGAGCGCTAACCGTCGCGACGCTCTTGAGCTCCATCGGCGCCGATCCGTACGAGGGTATCTTGACCCGCACGTTGTCGCCGGGCCGGTCCGGACGCCTCGATACTCCTTCTTCAGGAACTCGACGGCCTTCTCCATCGCGTCTTCGGCTTCAAACTCGATCTCGTCCAAGGGCATAATCCGGTCCTCCAATCCTCGATGGGCCGGTATTGTAGCCGTTTCGATGCCGCGGACAATCGAAAGCCCGTCCGATAGGGCGCTAATCGATGCAACCGTTCCGTCTTGCCTGTTTGCCCGGGGGCAGAACGAATCGTACGTTTTGACCGCAATCCCGTGGATGCCCCGAGCTTGCTCCTCGCACCGGCTCGGTTGAGGTGGATCGCCGGGAAGGAGCAAGATTCATGTGGAAGATCATCACTCGAAAGAAGAGACTTCTCACCGCCTGCTTGTCTGTGCTGTGCTTCGCGACGGCTTTCACGCAAAACGGATGCACGATCACGATCGACGAGGATTTGGTCAACCAGCTCGTCGATTGGGCTGAAAGCTACCAGCCCTACGGCGCGCCTCCCGGCGACTTCGACGACGGCCAAATGCCGTGGTCCGAGGGTTGGCGGCCGCCCTGCGACTCCGATTGCCCAGGCGTCTGAATGACCGTGCGCGATTTGGGCACGCGCGCAGCAGCCGATCTGCCGCAGCGGATCGGCCGTAGTACGTGCCGGGCGCGGCGTTCCGCAACGGCCGAGCGGGAGCTCGGCCGCTACTGAATGCGTCGCACGATCGCGCACGGTGATTTGGCACGTCGCAGCAAGTCCTGGCTGCGTCATCGCCCCTGGACAGAGATCGACGCCGCCGCAGGGACGCAACACGACGAAAACCCCAACCGAACGAGCCGTTGGCGCAGGCCGGCGGCTCTTCTTGTTTTCGGCTTGCCGAGACGCCGCCCGGCCGACTTGACGCTCTCGGTCTGCCCAGGCAGAATCCGCGCGGCCGCGTCTTCTGAAGAGGGTTGCGTCTCGCGAAGGCTCCGGCGTTTGTATCATGCCTCGCGGAGGCTCTGGCATTTGTACAGCGTCCCGTAGAGGATTCGGCGTTTGCATCGCGCCTCGCGAAGAACTGGGCGTTTGCCGTTAGGAGGTCTGGATGATGTTGCGAAGAAACAAGCGACCGATCGGGCTGTGGGTCTGTCTCCTCTGTCCGGGGTTCTTCCTGGCTACCGCCGAGACGGTCCAGGCCGACGACGACGTCGTGACGGTCAAAGTCCGGGGCGAAGGTATCGACAAGGACGGGGCCGTCAAGGATGCCTTGCGCAAGGCGATCGAGGCGGGCGGCAAGAACGAGATCATGAGCAAGTCCCAGACCAAGGACTTCGCCCTCGAGTATGACGTCGTGCTGGCACGCGCATCCGGCCTCGTCAAGGACTACAAGATCCTCGGCGAGAGCACGCGCGACGGCGTGACGAGCGTCGAGATCGAAGCCAAGGTGAGCAAGAAGCTCATCGACGCGACGTGGGGCGAGGTCACGATTCTGCTCAAGCAGCTCGGCCGTCCGAAGATCATGGTCCTGTTCACGGAAGTCATCCATGACCTCGAACGCCCCGAGGGCACGCGCGAGGTCGTGCAGCGGTCCAGCGTGCTCGGCACGGCCATCGAGCGCAAGCTGCTGAAGCTCGGCTTCAAGCTCGTCAATCCCGGCCAGATGAAGGAGATCGACCGCAAGAAGGCGGAGGTCGCCGCCGCGGAGGACGACACCGCCACGCTCAAGCAGATCGCCACCAGCTACGGCGCCGCCGTCTATATCAAGGGCGAGTCCCGGGCGTCGGGGCCGCAGCGCACGACGGCCGCCGGCGTGGACCTCTACATGTGGGAGTCCGACGTGACGATCCAGGGCTTCTGGACGGAGACGGGCGACTCGATCTTCTCCAACACGATGGTCGGCGTGCGCGGCGGCTCCCGGGTCGGCGGCCCGCCCGGCGCGAGCAAGGCCCTGGAGACGACCGGCATGAAGCTGGCGGACGCCAGCGTGTACGACCTGTTGGAGGCCTGGACGCGCGGCACGGCGGGCGGCGTCGGCGACATCATCGTCGAGGTCCACAACGTCGGCAGCATCACGCAGGGCATCGCGATCAAGAAGGCCCTGGAGGAGATCAAGGGCGTCGAGGAGGTCAACCGCGACGGCGCCAAGGGCACGGTCCGCTTCACGGTGGTCACGGCGATGAACGCGGAAAACTTCGTCGAGCACGTCGTCGAGCTGAAGTTCGAGGACTTCAAGCTCGAGGTCGAAGACCAGAAGATGAAGACGATCATCTGCAAGATTGAGTAGCACGCACCGCGGCGGTGCTCAGTACGCGAGCAGACCGCAACCGGCATGACGGCGGGGCGTCCAGCGCCGGTGCCCGTTATAATCAGGCGATGCTTGAAAAGCCGTCGGTGTTGTACGAATCCGAAGAGCCGCCGCGTTGGCACGTCTGGGGCTGCTTCGTCCTCATGCTCGTCGGGCTCTATCTCGTCGTCGGGCCCAAGGTTGCCCTGTCGCGATGGAACGTCACGCCGGACAGCAACACGGCGCTCGAGGAGGCGCTCTGCTGGCGGCAAGGCACGCTCGAGCTGTCCCGGTCGTACTACGAGGATGCCGTGGTCGACGGTAAGCGGTACAACGCCGTCGGCCTCGCGTTTGCGGTCATCTCGCTCGTGGGCACGACCTTGACGGATTGGCTCGGCGGCGGCCCCGACCGGTTCTACGCGCCGTTCTACGTCGCGATGGTCGCGATGCCGTTGCCGATCGTCGGCTTCTGGGCGTTTCGCGCGATCGTCCGGTCCCCGGCTTGGGCGGCGGTGCTGACGTTCTATCTGATCGCCGGCACGAGCCTGCGGCCGATGCTGACGGTCTGCCGGACGGGCAGCCTCTACGAGATCAACCACGTTCTGGCGGTCTGGGGGCTGCTTCTCGTCTGCGGCGATCTGCTCGGCAAGCAGCGCATCTGGCCGGCGGCCCTCGGCTTGTGCGTCTGCTTCTGGTCACGGCAGGCGACCTGCTTGTACGCCGTTCCCTTGCTGTGGCTCGCGTGGCGGAGCCTGCCTGCACGCGGTCGATCCGGGCAACAGACGCCGTCGGCAAGCACCGATCGCCCAGGCAAGAACGATGATGCACCCGGCGAAGGCGTCGCTCGCAACGCGCCGCCGATTGTCAGCAACGCCTTCGCAAGCAGCGCCGGTGCGTCGGCGTCGGCCCATGCCAAGCGGCCGCGCCGCTCCAACCGCGCTTTCATCGCAGCCGCCCTCGGCGTCGCCTTCGTCGCGGCCGTGCCGATGACGCTGAACACGCTCAAGTTCGGCAGCCCGTTCGATACAGGCTATCGACTGCTCTATGCGGACCGAACGGATGCCATCGCTCGCGATGCCAACGACGAGTTCTGGGGGCCGCGATATGCACCGCGTCATCTGTGGGCGATGAACGTGGCCTATCCGCGATGGGACATTCGCGGCGGCACCCTGTACCCAATCGTCGACGACGTGGACGGCGGCAGCATCTGGTTCACCAGTCCGCTGTTGCTCGCGATCTTCGTGACGGCGCGGCATTGGTGGCGCGACGGCCGTCGTCGCATGCTGATGCTCGCGTCCGTCGCCGTCGTACTCGTCCTGATCTGCTATCACACAACCGGCGCTCGCGGGGCCGGTTTCTATCGCTACTCGCTGGACTTCATCCCGGTCTGGCTCGCAGTCGTCGCGCCCTACGTGAGCGGTCCGCGAGGCCGGAATTGGACGATCGCCTGTCTCGCGTACAGCAGCCTGTACTTCAACGTCATTGGTTCCTCATAATCGATCCGCCGATCCACCCGCCGCGGGCGGTCCGGCTCCGGGGCGACGCCGCATTCAGACGACAAACGCTCCCGTTGCGGCACGGTCGCTGTAGGCTTTCCCTGTCCTTATCTCTTGAATTAGCAAGGCGCTTCTGTTATGATGACTTTCGCTCATCTGTATGGCGAAGCCGCTTCATTTCAGGGAGCATCTGATGAGAACCACGCTCGCGTTG
>CAZERK010000018.1:0-1416 GCA_964514515.1 uncultured Planctomycetaceae bacterium | reverse complement strand
ATGCGGGGGCCATGGTCGCGCAAGGCGCGTTCCAGCACCCCGCGCGCGTTGACCCTTCTCCTTGCCATGACCGCCCCCGCCGCAGGGGACCCGGCTTTCAACTACACGTCGCGATACAGCGGCATCTCGATCGGCGGGCAGATTCTCGGCGCGCCGCCGCCGCAAGATTACTACTCTGGTTATCTCTCCACGACGGACTTCGGGCTCTTCGATGAGGCGTTGGAAGACTCGATCTCCTGGACCCCCGTCAGCGCCGCCAGCGATGCAAGTCAGACGGCGGATCTGCAAACGAGCTCGATATCCGTCGAGGCATGGACGCACATGGAGATCCTCAGCGACGGCAACTGGGCGCGCGCCCAGGCCTGGGCGTCGAGCGATTTCTACGTCACCTTCGACGTGGGGGAGCCAGCCCCCGTCGAGTTGACGGGCGCCGTGCACACGCCGCCCGGCTGCGGCCCGCCTTCGGAAATCGACTGCAGCGTTATGTTCTACCAGCGTGTAGACGCCTCCTGGGTCCTTCTCTACGACGAGCAGTACGAGGCGACGGTGAATTACGCCGCGACGCTCGCCCCAGGCCAATATCGCCTCGAGGCGTCGGCCTACATCGCCGGCGACTCGATGTTTGGAGAGTTCCCGATCATCGGCAGCACATTCTTTGATATCGACTTGCAGATCGTGCCGGAGCCGGCCTCGCTGATCATGCTCATCCCCGTCGCCCTCTGGTTCGTGCGGCGCCGGGGATAGAGCACACGCCTGAATTCCGAGTTCTGAAACGGCCGATTCACGGCAGCGAATCGGCCGTCTGGTTGCGCCTTGACCCGGACGAAACTCGGCCGCAGCGTATCGTCGAGTCCCCCTTTTCCGAGACGTCAAGCGTCTTCGCCAGAGCCGGCTGCGTCCAGCGCCGCCTTCATTCTCGCCAACGCCGCCAGCTTGTCGCCCGGAATCGGCCGAGCCCCGCCCAGACGATCTGCGAGCATCAGGATCCGACAGTAGGAGTCCAGCATCTCGACGTTCCCGTACGCCCGCTCAAGACTCGCGGCCCAGCTCACGACGCCGTGGTTCGCCAACAAGACCGTGTTCGCGTTTCCGAGGTAGGGCCGGACGGTCCGTGCGAACTCGGGCGTTCCGGGCGTCTCGTAGGGCGCCAGGGGAACACGGCCCAGGAATATCTCGATCTCCGGCAGGACGGCGGGCGGGATTCCCCGATGCGCCGCCGCATAGGCCGTCGCGTGCGGGGGGTGCGCATGGACGACGGCGCTTGCCTTCGGATCGCCCTGGTAGATCTCCAGGTGCAGCAGGACCTCGCTCGTGCGGCTCCGCCTCCCTCGCACAAGGTTGCCCTGGAAGTCCACGACGCACAGGTCCTCCGGCTTCATCAGGCCCTTGCAGACCAGCGTCGGCGTGCAGACCACC
>CAZERK010000017.1:12407-17088 GCA_964514515.1 uncultured Planctomycetaceae bacterium | reverse complement strand
CGGTCAGTATCGCGAAGGCGGGAAGAGCATCGATCTGACGATCAAGGTGGCCGGCACGGAGGACCCCAGCGGGCGCAGCGCGACGGACATGATCGCCGACGTTCCGATCCAGACGCCCGCCGGCATGATCGTGCCGCTGAGCGCCGTCTGCGCCGTGAACCGGACGACGGCGCCGCAACAAATTTCGCACATCGAGACGCAGCGCTCGGTCAAGCTGACCGTGCGTCCGCCGGAAGGCCTGTCGCTGCCCGAGGTCATCGACGTCATCAACAACGACATCATCACGCCCATGCGCGGCGACGGCTACGGGCCGACGAAGCTCACGATCGCGCCGAACGTCATCGTCGGCCTGGCCGGCAACGCCGACAAGCTCAAGAGCACCTGGGACTCGTTGAAATGGCTGTTGGCCCTCTCCTTCCTTGTTGTCTACCTGCTGATGGCCGGGCTATTCGAGTCCTTCGCGTATCCGTTCGTCATCATCTTCACGGTGCCGTTCGCGGTCGTCGGCGGGTTCATCGGGTTGGCGATCGTCCACGCTTGGACGTGGTACGACGCGACGATGGCCATCCAGCAGCTCGACATGCTGACGATCCTCGGCTTCGTCGTGCTGCTCGGCATCGTCGTCAACAACGGCATCCTCATCGTCCACCAAGCGCTGAACTTCATCAGCTACGGCATGGAGCGGCAGCGGGCGATCGCCGAGTCGGTCCGCACGCGCATCCGCCCCATCTTCATGACCGTGCTGACCACGTTCTTCGGCCAGCTTCTGCTGGTCATCCGTCCCGGCGCGGGCGCGGAGTTGTATCGGGGCCTGGGGGCCGTCGTCCTCGGCGGCTTGCTCATGTCCACGTTCTTCACGTTGATCGTCGTGCCGGCGATGCTCTCTCTGTTCATGGGAGCCCAAGACGTTCTGAGGACGATCTTCTTCGGCCGGTCGACGGAAGAGCCGTCGCAGACGGCGGATCGGCCGGCGCCTGTCGAGGCAAAGTAGACCGTGCAGATCGCGAGGTTCGTCAATCCGGACGGTGACGTTGGCTGGGGAAGGTTGGAGTCGCCGCGACATGCCGTGCCGCTGGCAGGACGCCTGTTCGACGAGCCGTCCTTCGGCGGCCCCGCCGTCGAAGTTCGCCGCCTGGTCGTTCCCGTCGATCCGCCAAACATCCTGGCCATCGGGCGGAATTACCGCGAGCACGCGGAGGAGATGAAGGCCGACGAGGCGTTGGCCGAGCCGCTGGTCTTCTTGAAGGCGACGACGTCCGTAATCGGCCCCGACGAGCCCATCGTCCTGCCGCTGTCCGCACCGAACGAAGTTGATTACGAGGCGGAATTGGCCGTCATCATCGGCCGACAGGCGAAGAACGTCGGCGAGGCGGCCGCCCTGGACCACGTTTTCGGCTACACGTGCGCGAACGACGTCACCGCTCGCGACTGCCAGAAGCGTCGCGACAAACAATGGGCGCGGGCGAAGAGCTTTGACACGTTCTGCCCGTTGGGGCCGACGATCGTCACCGCCGACGAGCTTCGCCCCGATGCGTTGCTCATCCGTTCGATTTTGAACGGCCGAGTCATGCAGGAGGCTGACACGTCCGCGTTGATCTGCTCCGTGCCGAAGCTCATCAGCTACCTGGCGCACCAGTTCACGTTATTGCCCGGCACCGTGATCCTGACCGGCACGCCGGCCGGCGTCGGCGCCGCCCGAACGCCTCCGGTCTTCCTTCGACCCGGCGACGAGATCGCCGTCGAGATCGAAGGTATCGGACGACTGAGCAACCGCGTCACCGGGTAATCTGGCATCCATGTCTTGCAAGCCAGGCTTCGGCTTTACGTCGTCGTGGACCGCGCCGCCCGGTAATCCGCCGTCTCCGTCTTGGGTTCTGTTTGTTGGATTGGCCGACGACGGTACCCGATAAGACCCCGTGATGAAACTCGATGCCATCAGTGCGCAAGCGCGGCAGTTTCGCCGCCACGAGACTCGGTATACGGCCCGGCTGGAACCGCAGCCGGACCACGCCGATCAATTTCGCCTGAGCTTCCCGGACGCGCAGAACGAGCTCGTCGTGGCCGACGTCAGCAAGGGCGGCCTCGCCTTGCGGAGCAGCTTCTACGTTCCCAAGAACCTGCGGGTCCGCCTGCGCGTGTCCGACGTGGAGACTGCCGCGACAGGCGGCGCCAAGGCGTTGATCGTGCAGGCCGTCATTCGTCGGTGCACGATGGTCGACCATGCGCCGACGTACCAAGTCGGCCTGCAATTCCTCGACCCGGGCGGCGCTGACGAGCAGCGGCTCGTCCAGTCCGCGCTGGGCGTCGAACAACAGGAACCGGCCACGGTCGCCGCGGGGGGAAAGCGTGGAAGCGAGAGTCGCTGACGAGTTGCGAGACCAGTTGCTGGCGGCCGGGATTCTCCCGCCGGCCGAAGTCCGGCAGATCGAGGCGCAGGCCCAGGCCGAATCCGTCGACTTCGAGAGCATTCTGCGCAAGAAGCGGGTCCTGACCGACACGCAAATCCACGCCCTGCACGCCCTGCGCGTCGATGCGCCGCTCTGCGCCGTCTCCGACTATATCCCGAAGCTGCAGAACGCCAAGCTGCTGCCGGAGGAACTGGCGCGCCGCCACACGATGTTCCCCATCTTCGTACTCGACGGCCTCGTCACGCTCGTCATGGAAGACCCGACCGACCTGGCGGCCGTCGACCAGGTTCGACGCCTGACGCGGCAGGAGGTCGAGGCCTGCCTCGGCGCGCGCAGCGAAATCCTCGGCCTGATCGAACGCGGCTACGGCGCCAGCAAGTACCTCGAACAGGCCACGTCGGTGATGGAGTCCATCGAGAACGTCGGCGCCGGCGAAGACGGGGGCGACGACGAGAACCGCCCCGTCATCCGTCTCGTGGACGACCTGATCAACGAAGCGGTCCGGCAGCGTGCGTCGGATATCCACATCGAACCCGGCGAACGCGAGCTGCGCGTGCGCGTGCGCGTGGACGGCGTGCTCCGCGAGGTGGCGGCGCCGCCCTTGGGGTTGCACAAGGCTATCGTCTCGCGCATCAAGGTCATCTCCCGGTTGGACATCTCGCAGACGCGCGCGCCGCAGGACGGGGCGTACCATCATCGCAGCGGCCCGACGGAGGTCATCCTGCGCGTGTCCGTGCTGCCGTCCGTGTTCGGCGAGGCGGTCGTCCTGCGAATCCTGCGAAACGAATCGGAGTCCATCTCGTTGCAGGACCTCGGCATGGGACCGGCGATGCTCGAACGGTTCCGGGCGGTCATCTGCAACGCCTATGGGATGATCCTCGTGTCGGGGCCGACGGGTTCCGGCAAGTCCACGAGCCTCTACGCCGCCATGCGCTGCATCGCTTCGCCGCAGAAGAACATCATCGCGATCGAGGATCCCGTCGAGTACCGCACCAGCCTGATCCGACAGGTTCAGGTCAACCCCGAGGCGAACCTTACGTTCGCCGGCGGTCTGCGTTCGGTCCTTCGCCAGGACCCCGACGTCATCATGGTCGGCGAAATCCGCGATCACGAGACGGCGCAAATTTCCGTGCAGGCCGCCCTGACCGGCCACCTGTTGCTCAGCACGGTCCATACCAACGACTCCGTAGGCGCCATCGCCCGCCTGCGCGACTTGGGGATTCCAGAGTACCTGATCTCCTCGTCGCTGCTCGCCGTGCTGGCGCAACGGCTCTGCCGCCGGATTTGCCCCGATTGCGAGGAACCGGACGCGCCGCCTGCTTACCTCCTGCGAACGCTCGGCCTCGATCCGGCACAACTGGATTTCCAGCCGATGCGCGGCAAGGGGTGCCGCCGCTGCATCGGCACGGGCTACATCGGCCGCGTCGGCTTGTTCGAGCTCTTTGAACTGAACGAGCAGACCAGCGAGATGATCGTCCGGAACGAGCCGACCGAGGCCATCCGAACGAAGGCGCGAGAGCTGGGCATGAAGAGCCTCGTCGAGGACGGCGTCGAGAAGATCCGCCTGGGCCTGACGACGGTCGAGGAGGTTACGCGCGTCGCGGGCCGCCGGTAGCCGGGAAATCGCCGCACCGTCCGGCGGTTGTCCGGGCCGCGAATCGTAGGCGAACAGCCGGGCGCCGCCCCGACGACGCTCGCGATAGTCGATCAGCGGACACGAATCCATGGCGAAGTACGTCGTACAATTCGCAGCATCCAACGGGAAGATCGCCAGCCAGACGATCGAGGCCGGCTCCGAACGGGCGGCCCTGGCGCGCATCGAGGCCGACGGCAAGACGCCGGTCAGCATCCATGCCGCAGCGTCCGGTACGGCGAGCAAGAAGGGGGTCAAGCAGCGAATCGGGAAGGCGTCGTCCAGCCGCATTCGAGGCGGCAAGGCGATGCGGCGCGCCGTGCTCGACTTCACGCACCAGATGACCGCCGTGGCGGAAAGCGGCATCCCCGTCATCGCGGGCCTGAAAGCCGTCGCGGAACAGACG
This sequence comes from uncultured Planctomycetaceae bacterium, assembly GCA_964514515.1. Classification (GTDB taxonomy): domain Bacteria; phylum Planctomycetota; class Phycisphaerae; order UBA1845; family UTPLA1; genus CAZERK01. Next base: position 12,641 of record CAZERK010000017.1, on the reverse strand, counting down.
GAGAATCCCCGCCTGCGAGCGGCCGTCCTGCGAATTGCCGGGCGAATCGAGGACGGGCGCAGCTTGGCGGATGCGATGGAGCCCGAGCAGGACATCTTCTCGGGACTGTACGTCAAGACGCTTGCCGCGGGCGAGGCGGCCGGCAAGGTGCCCGAGGTGCTGGGCGCCCTGGCCCGCTACCAGGAGCAGGAGTCGGATACGCGGTCCCAAATCCGGTCCGCGCTGCTCTATCCA
>CAZERK010000017.1:11022-12397 GCA_964514515.1 uncultured Planctomycetaceae bacterium | reverse complement strand
ATCCAATGCTGGTCGTCGGCGCGTTGGTCGTCGCGACGGTGTTCATGCTCGTCTTCGTCGTGCCGCAGTTCGCCCAGATGTTCGAGAAATTCCAGGGCCAGCTTCCCCTGCCGACGCGCATCCTGCTGGCCGTCAGCAACGCCATCGTGAACCATTACCTGCTGCTCATCGTCGGCGCGATCGGCGCCGTCCTGGGCGCGCGCGAGCTGCTGAAGCTCAAGCAGGTCCGCTCCTGGATGGACCTCCGCCTGCTCAAGCTGCCGGTCTTCGGCAGTTTGCTGCTCGGCGTGTACATGGTCCGCTTCATCGAGCTGTTGGACCTGTTGATGCGGGCGGCCCTGCCGATCACGCAATCCCTCCGCGTCACCGCCGACAGCACGACGAACCAAGCCTTGCGTCGCGACATTATCGGGATGCTCAAGTCGGTGGAGGGCGGACGTTCGTTGACCGACGCTTTCGCCCAGACGCGATGGCTCACGCCGCTGGTCAAACGCATGTTGGCCGTCGGCGAACAGGCCGGCCGAACCGATCAAATCTTCGCGTACCTGAAGAAGTACTACGCGATGCAAACGCAGCGAGGCGTCAAGCTATTATCAACCCTCATCGAGCCGGTCATGGTCGCGAGCCTGGCGGCCGTCGTTCTTTTCTTTGCCTTGGCCATCTTCTTGCCGATGTGGAGACTGCTCAAGCTCGTGGGGACGGCGTAAGTGCGCCGATGCGAGCTCTCTGACCTTGCACAAAGGCTGCGACGAACGGAGTTGAGCATAAGGAGCGATCGAATGAGTCGGAAGAATCAGGGGCGAGCGGGTTTCACGTTGATCGAACTGGTGACCGTCATTGTCATCTTGGGCATCCTGTCCGCGGTGGCGCTGCCCGTGTACCTCGATTATCGAGCGGACGCCAAGGCGGCCGCCTGCAAGGGCAGCTTGGGAGCGGTGCGAGCGGCGATTGCCAACTACTACGCGCACGCCGCGACGGCGAGCGGTGGCGGCAATCCAGCCTATCCGGCGCTGGCCCGCCTGACGACCGTCGGGGCGGTGCTGCTGGACGGCGTTCCCAACAACCCCTACGACTCCGATACCACGCCGAACAACGTGGTCGCGTCGAGCGACGCCAAGGGCACGGTATCGGGCACGACCGGGGGTTGGTGCTACAACGCTACCAACGGCCAGTTCTGGGCCAACACGAATCAGGCCGGCGAGAACCAGTTCTAGCAACCTGGCTCATCGCCCAGAAAACCAAGGTTCCGTCCAGGCCTCGCCGCGAACGGGTGGTCGCCCAACAGACGCGGAATACAACCCCCCCGTCGACGGACGGCCTGCGCCGCACGAATCGACGGCGGCGTCTCGCAGGCGCCCACTACGGCCAGCATGCC
>CAZERK010000017.1:0-11012 GCA_964514515.1 uncultured Planctomycetaceae bacterium | reverse complement strand
GGGGCTATCCGAGAAGAACCGGCTCCCGAGTTGGGGCGCGCGACGTGGCAGATGGACGCTCGGGGAGGCGCCCATGCGTAGGATCAAACGGTGGCAAGCTCGATCAGCCTTCACGTTGATCGAGCTTGTCACCGTTATCTGCATTCTGGGGATCGTGGGCGCCGCCGTCGGCGGCCCGACGATGGCGTACATCGGGTCCATGCGAGCCCGAGCGGCCGCGGCCCGACTCGCCAGCGACGTGCGCTTCATGCAGCGTACGGCCCTCGCCTCCGGTCTGCGAACCTGGGTCGTCATCAATTCCGGCGCCAACAACTATCAACTGTATGCGGAGGATCCGGCGAACCCGGGCAAGGCCAACCGCGTCGCCGTTCCTCATCCGCTCGACCAGACGAGCGGTCCCGTGCAATTCGGGACCGGTCCGTTTGCCGGCGTCACGATCAGCTCGGTCGACGTCAACGGCGGCAACGAGGTCGAGTTCGACAGTTTCGGCGTGCCGTACGACAGCAGCAGCAACGCCCTGACGGCCGCCGGCACGATTCATCTATCCAGCGGCGTCGTCATCAACGTGCATCAGGTCAGCGGTTTCGTGGAGCGCACGGGATGACACGTCGCACGTCATGTTCGAGTTTCCGTCTCGCGGCGCGGCCAGGTCTCGGCCGCCTGCGACGCCTCGCGCGAAGCACGACGATCATCGAGGGCGTCATGGTCCTCGTGATTCTGTCGATCGCGCTGCCGCCGCTCATGGCGTCGTTCGCCGACAACTCCGTGCAGACGATCCATCCGGCCTACGCCACCGTCGCCACGTTCCTGGCCATCGAACGGATGGAGGAGATCGTCGCCCGACGGTACCGCGGCACGGACGGCTATACGGCGGTCTCGAACGCCCACTTCCCTCCGGAGACTCCCGTGATGGGATTCCCGGTATTCAACCGTACGGTCGGCGTCAGCTTCGTGAACGCGTCGCTGGCGCCGGTGGGCAGCGATCAGGGTTACAAGAAGGTCGTCGTTACCGTGTCGTGGAACAGCGGTGGCGACAACATCGTGGTCGAGCATGTATTCGCAGATTTCTAAAGAGCTGTCTCAGAACCGCCTGTTCGTGGCGCCGCCCGGACTGAAGTCCGGGGCGCCTTGGCGTCATGAGACCGCTTCCGAGCCGCCGATGGCCTCACAGAAACGGGCCGGCCGGCTCGACGCGAGCGAGGGGCCGACGCGCGGACGATCCGCGTCCTCGCGGGCGCCGCGCCGACGGCGGCGCCGAGGCTTCACGCTCATCGAGCTGGTCGCGTCGATTTCGGTGGGCGTGATCGTCAGCGGTCTGGCCAGCAGCCTGATCTGGAACGCCTCCAAGCAACTAACTGACGCGTCGGCCCGGAGCGAGATGATTGACGAGGGCGCCGCCGCGTTCGAGTTGATGTTCCGTTACATCCGCGAAATCCCGCAGAACGAATGCCCGGCCATGCCGACGCCGTGCCTGCTGGGAAACGCCCAGATCGCAGCCGCCTCCGCGACGGAACTTCGCTTCGGCGGGACGGGCTTTCGTCTGGCGTCCGGCAGCGATGCCGTCGAGATGACATCCGACAGCGGCACGACCTGGCACCCGCTCGTCAAGAACGTCAGCAGCCTTGCGTTCTCCTACTACGATCGCCAGGACAACGCGCTGACGGCGTTCCCCCTGTCGCCGACGAACCGGGCCGCCGTTCGACGCATCCAGGTCGAGCTGCTCCTCAGCCGTGGCAACGAGTCCGCGCGACTCCGCTCCGGCGTGTACCTGCGGAGCTTCATGAACGAGGTGACCCGTGCGCCCTGAGAACCTGTTTCCAAACCCCGTTCTCCCGACTGTGCAAGCGCGGGAGGACCGCCGAATCCTCCAGATCTCGCCCCTCACCCTGCCCTCTCCCCGGCGGGGAGAGGGTTTCGGGATAGGTTCCAAGCGAATACGAACTCGGCATCGAAGAGGCGCGGCGATCGTCAGCTTCGTCGCGGCCCTGCTGATTATTGGAACCTTCGTCTTGTGGCTCTTTCAGTTGACGGCGACGACTTCTCGGACTTCGCTCGGGCATCATCTCAGCACGGGCGCGTTCTACGCCGCGGAGAGCGGGCTCGAGATGGCCATGCGAGAACTCACCGCAACACCGCCGACTGATTTCGATAGTGATGGGACCATCGGGACGATATCAGACAACGGAAGCGACGCCGACGATCCCGCCTTGGCGACCGGCGCCGTGTTTGTAGAGCGGATCGGCACGACCCCGCCGACGTATCGGGCGACGGGTCGACCGGTCGTCTCGACGGCGCCTTGGAACGGATACCGGCGAGTCGTCGAGGTGCAGACGCAATAGGGACCGTCGACCGTTGAACGCAGAACAGGGATCCGCAGCGGAGTCGCCGCATCCCGCGGACCAGGATTGCAGCGAGCACCGCCGCATCGCAAAAGCCGACGGAACGGCCGCGGCCTTTAGGACACGGACGTCTGATGAACGAGAACCTGCTGGTTATACACGTCGGAACGGATGAGGTCCGGCTCGCCCACGCGGACGTGCTGCAAGGCGTGGTCAAGCTGAGCGACGTCTGTTCGTTCTTCTCCCGCCAGCATCGCGAAGACGGGGGTCCGCTCTCCGACTCCGCCGTCCTGGACGCCTTGGCGTCGCTCGTCCAGGAGAAGCGATGGCGCGGCAGCAAGACGGTTTGGCTGCTGAGCGGGTCGAAGGTCGCGTGTCAAAGCTACGACATGCCGCCGCTGCAGGGCGGCGCTCTGCGGCAAGCGGTGCTTCTGAAACTCGGCCAGCAACTGCACTTTGACGTTGCGGAATCCGTGGTCGCCGTCGATCCCGTCGGGGAGACGGGGGCCGGAACGGAATCGCAGATGCGCGTGACGGCGACGGCGGCGCATCGCTCGTTGACAAACGAGGTGTCGGAAGCCGCCGCTCGGGTCGGGCTGGACGTCGCCGGCATCTCGGCGGGGTTGGCGGCTCTGGCCAAGCTGGCCGCGCATACGGCCGGGGAGGCATCGGCCCCGTCCGCCGTCCTGTACGTGGACGAACACGCCAGCACGCTGACCGTCCTCGACGCCGGTGCGGCGATCGCAACGGCGGAATTGCCCGTCGGCCTGGACGATTTCGTGTCCGCGTTGATGCGGCCGATCATCGTCGGGGACGACGTGGTGCAGCTCGAACAGCCCCAGGCCCTGGCGTTGCGAAACGACTTCGGCGTTCCGGCGGCGGACGAGTCGCTGGAGCCGGTCGGCATCACGGGCGAGCGCGTCCTGCCGTTGATCGAGCCTGTCCTCCAGAAGTTCGCCAAGAACCTCACGCAATGGCTCACGTTTGCGGCGACGTCCTTGAATCATCGCCAGGTCGAGTGCATACGGCTCGTCGGGCCCGGCTCGACGATGCCTCGTCTCGCGGAGGCCCTTGGCTCCCGCATCTCACGGGAGGTTCAGGCCGAAGACTGGCTCGATCTCGTCGTCGTTCCGGGCGAAGAGACGTCCGACGCTCCTTTGCAGTCCATGGCGGTCGCCGTGGCCGGCGCGCTGTTTCATGAATCGTTGCCGGACCTCATGCCGTCGGCTATCCGCAAGAAGAAGCGTCTCCGCAAGATTCGGCGAGTCGTGACGCTTTGCGGCCCCTGCGCGGCAGCGGCGACGCTCGTTCTCGCGATGCTCTTCGAGCGCGTCGGTAGTCAGTTCGACCCAGCGCTTGCCTTTCAGAACCAGCAGCTTGCCGGCGTGCAGCAGATCGTCGGCGCCAATAGCCAATGGAACGCGGACAGGGCCGTGGTGAGCCGGCTGCAACGGCAGTTCGACGAGTTTTCCCAGAATTCGCCCTCGTGGGTCGGCGTGTTCAAGGATCTGGCGACGTTGCTGCCCAGCGAGTTGCAGGTCACGGACTATGTCGTGTCTTCTCGGGAAGACGGCCTTCGATTGACGGTCAACGCGATGGTGTTCTCCAGCGGGCAGCCCGGGCGCGACTTCGACAAAACCGTCGCCCAAACGCTGCTCTTGCTCCAGAAGAGCCCGTTCTTCGGGAACGTGCAACTGCTGAGCGCGAACCGCGATCAGCAGAGCCAGCGGTTGGGCGCCACGGGCGCCCTCTCGGTTGAACTTGAGCTGGTCTATCCGTCCAGCAGCTCCAAGGTTTGATGGTTATGGCTTCCGTTCGCTCCATCATGAAAGACTGGCTTCCCTCTTTGGCCTCCGTCGCCGCCGTGCTGCTCACGGCGACCTATGCCGTGACGAGGCAATCCAGGGCTGCCGAGGGCATCCAGGACGCCAATCAGCTTGCGGCAACCCTGACGAACACGGCCACCTTGGCGGCGGAGACGACGCGGTCGCCGCAAGAGATTCAGGAGCTGGCGGACCGCAGGGCCGATCTCGAACGGCGGATGCAGGACGCGCTCAAGCCCGGCACCGTGGTCTCTGCCCTGGCCGAGTTGGCCGGCAAGGCTGCGCTGACGGTCCACGAGATTCAGCCCAAGGCAGACTCGATCGGCCAACGTTCGGATCTGACGTCGCCCGCCTACCCGGCATATCGAATCCTCGTTCAAGGTTCGTATGCCGCGATCGCGGACTACGTGGAGCGGTGCAAGGAGGGCACAATCCCGGCGCGCGTCCGTGAACTGCACGTGTTTCGCGACCGCACCACAGGTGAGCACACGGAAGACGGCCTGATGGCGGAGATCGTTGTTGAGACGTTTATCCCGGCCAACGCCCAGAAGCAAGGTGCCGACTGATGGCTGCCCGTAAGAGAAAGGTTCTGGTCGTACTGAGCGCCGCCAGCGTCATTTTGGTCTGGCGGCTCAGCGCGCTGACCGAGTACTTGCCGTCCGCAACGCAGGCAAGACCGATCGAAGCGACAGCCGTACCGGAGACGCCTGAGGCGCCTGTCGAGGGGCGCCCGGCCAAGCCCGATCCAAACATGAAGGAGGTTTGGGAGGCCCAGGCAGCCGTCGTCGCGCAGGAATGGGGCCGAGATCCCTTCGCCGACATGCCGTGGCTCGCCCACGCTGACGACCCCCAGGCCCAACCGCCGAGCGACACGCCGGCCCGTCGGCCGCCCCCGGCCGCACCAGGACTGCGGTTTACGGGCGTCAGCAAGAGCGGCGAACAATGGCTGGCCGTCGTCGACGGTCGGATCGTCCGTGTCGGAGATCATCTGGATGGCTCGTTCGTCGTGCACGAGATCACGATGAACTCGGTCACGCTCAAAGCGGACGGCTGGCTGTATCAGTATGGGTTGAAATCGGCAAAAGCCACCGTTTATCCGGAATCGGAGGCGCCATGAAACCGCGGCGATGGATATGCTCGTTGGGCACCGCCGCCGCCCCGGGCGCCGCCGCGCGCGTCGCGGCCGATGAGACGCAACCGGATCCCTCCGCGCCCCTCTCGCCAGAGCCCGTCGCGGCTAATGAGGTGCAGCGGGATTCCTCCGCGTCCGTTCCGACCAAGCGGATTACGCTGCAAGCCGCCGGCACGCCAATCAACGACGCCCTGCGACTCGTGGCCGAACAAGGCGGGCTCAATCTCGTCATCGGGCCGGACGTGCAGGGAGAGGTCTCGGTCTATCTGGAAGACGTGCCGGTCGAGACGGCTCTCCGCGCGATCGCCGTCAACAACGGCTTCGCGTTTACGATGGAGAGCGGCGTGATCACCGTCTCGAGGCCGCCCGAGCAACGCCCCGGAGACACGAAGGTCGAGACGCCCCCACTTCAAACTCGCATCTTCACAATGCAGTGGCAGGACGCCGAACGCGTGCGCGACGCCCTCGAATACGCGCTCTCGCCGTACGGCCGAATCAAGGTGCTCAACGAGAACAGCCAGCCCGGCTACGGCGGTACGAAGCTCTCCGAACTCAGCGGCGACATCGAGAACAACACAACAACGGCTTATCAGACCGCGGGGACCGCGCAGGGCGTCGGGACCGGCGCCTCCGGCACGACCACCGCCGAGCTGCCCAAGAACTCACGAACGCTCGTGCTGACCGACACGGCCGAAAACATGGTCGTCCTCGCCGATCTCATCGCAGACCTCGACCGCATGCCGCCCCAGGTTCTCGTCGAGGCGCGCATCGTCGAGATGTCCACGGATCTCCAGCGCCAGCTCGGCATCGACTGGGACGTCAACATCCTCGCCAACGGGCCGATGCTCAACCATACGCTGCCGCTGGACTGGCGGGCCGGCTTCGCGCCAGGCGACCAGATTCGCTACGGCCGCGACGGTACGCCCCGCAACGCCATCGGCATGGCGCTGGGCACGATCGACTTCACGCGCTTCCAGGCGATAGCGCGGGCGCATCAGTCGGACAGCGCGATCCGGTTGTTGGCCAACCCTCGCATGTTGGTTTTCAACAACCACAACGCCAGCATCCTCGTCGGCGAGCGCTATCCGATCCTGGAGGCGAACATCACCGACCAAGGCACGCTGACGGAGGCGTTCGACACGTACATCCCGGTCGGCATCCAGCTCCAGGTCACGCCCACGATCATGGCCGACGGCCGCATCAGCATGTTGGTGCATCCGTCCACCAGCGCCCTCGGCGACGAGGTGATCGGCACGACCGGGCTGCGCGTCCGGCGCATCCTGACGCGGGAGATCGACACGCGCGTCATCATGAACGACGGCCAGACCGTCGTACTCGGCGGCCTCATCAGCGACCGCAAGACCCGCACCATCAACAAGATGCCTGGCGTGGGCGATATTCCGATCTTGGACGCGTTGTTCCGTCAGGAGAGCCCGACCTCGCAACGCGTCGATCTGCTCGTCTTCCTGACCGCTCAGATCGAGGGCGCTACGCAGATCAGCCAGCGCGATCAGGCCGTCTTCGAGATGTATCGCCCGCACTTCAAACACGTGGAAGTCATCCGAGACGTGCCGCTGCACTTTGAGATTCCCACCGAGTACGAGCCGGCCAAGCCGATGTTCGGCGACCCGCCGGCCGCGGACGTCTGGGACACCTCCATCGAGTCGCCGCAGAACTCTGATGGCAGCGACGTGGGCTCGACAGAGACAGAAGCCGCCTCCACCAGGCGCGATGCGGGCCTGCGTCAGACGACGTCGAACCTGCCGACGGCGTCTTCGATGCCGACGAGGACCGGCTCCTCGCCGCGATGGAAGGGCCGGAGCGGAGCGGCGGATGCGACGGGCACGAGGAGCGACCAGCCGAAGACCGACCAGCCGAAGATCAACCTGACGGAATTCGAAGCCCGCTTCAAGGCGGCCATCGATGTGTTCAACCGCCAGTTCGAGGATCTCCAGAATGTTGAAAACGGCTTGCCCGAGCAGCATACCGGGATCGAGAGCGATGAACACCTGTAGGATTCAGCGACGCAACAGCGCGGCCATGCTGCTCCTTGCCCTGGCAGGATGGGGGCTTGTGATGCCGGGTTGCCAAGCGGCGGGCAAGAGCAAGACAGGATCTCAGGGTCTGGCCGAGGCGCCGGAAGAGGCGCCGCCGATGACGCCTGCCCAGCGCGACCGAGCCTATCGCGCCGCGTATCAAGAAGGCCTCCGGCTCGTTCAGAAGGCGCACTACGGCCTGGCGATTCAGCGATTCGAGCAAGCGGCCGAACTCAAGCCGCTTTCCGCCGAGGCGCTGTTCAACCTGGGCGCCTGCCACGAGGCCATCGGAGACCCGTTGCGGGCGATCAACATCTACAAGCGCGTCTTGGAATTGGATCCCGAGGATTCGGACTGTTACGCGAACCTGGGGACCGCCTTCATCAAGATGTACTACCGCGAGAAGAGCCCCATCTGGCGGAAGATGGCCCGAGACGCCTGGCAACGGTCCTTGGCCATGAACCCGAATCAACCGGACGTCCGGGCGTTCATGGCTCGGTCGGAGTCGTTGGATTGAGAGGAAGTTGTCCCCAGACCCGCCCTGCGCCGGCGCGAGGCCAGGGCGAGCAGGCAAGAACAGGATGCTGCGCGACGCGTCAAGCGGGCTTCTTGCGCTGCGTCGCGCCATCGAAGACGCGGCGGCCTTCGCCCATTCGGAGTGCTGCAGCGTCCGGGTGGCGGTCGACGGGAAGCCGTGCAGCGGGCCGGTCGATCATGAGCGCCGCCCATGAGGGGCCGCGACGCGGACTGGCAGGTGCGCACGATACGACGAACACGTGACGCGAGGTCCTCAAGATGTCGGGGCAGCAAATCATCGACGCGATCCGCCGCGAACCGAAGGTCCCCGCGCCCTCGCAGACGGTCTTTCGAGTGCTTGAATGCACCAAGGACCCCAACTGCGACGTGAGGCGCGTCGCCGGAGTCATCCATCACGATGCCGCGCTGACGGCACATGCCCTGCGGCAGGCCAACAGCGCCCTCTACGGATTCAGTTCGACGACCTCCTCCGTCAACGAGGCCTGCATGAGGCTGGGCCTCAAGCGCGTCCGATCCGCCGTCATCAACCAACACGTCATCTGCGGTTTGGGCAAGACGCGCCCGCCGGGATTCGACTCGAAACGGTATTGGCAGACGGCGTTGGCGATCAGCGTCGCCGCCCAGGACATGGCCGAGGAGTTTTGCCGCAACCACGCCGAGGACGCCAGCACGGCGGGACTGCTGTGCGACATCGGGATTGGGCTGTTGGCTTATGGCGTGCCCGAGCGGTACAAGCCCGTCTTGGAACAAGTGTCGCGCCCGCCCGCCAGGAACTTCGAGCAGATCGAGACCCAACTCGTGGGCGTCACGCACTCCGAGGTCGGTCAGGCCGTATTGAAGGACTGGGGCTTGGACGAGGCCATCACGCAGGCGGTGCGCATGCACCACGCCGATCCGCTCTCCGTCCCCAAGCCGAAACTGGGCCGGCTCGACAGGGTGATCGCGGCGGCCGCCACGCTTGCGCGCATCGCCATGACCGGCCCCAACATGGAAGACGTGGCCGTGCTCTTCGCACAGATCGAGGACATCACGACGGACTCGGACGGGCTGGTCAACAAGCTATTGGATACACTGGGCGATCACATCCGCAAGACCGCCCAGGCCTATGCCGTCGATCTCGGTCCGACGGATCAGATGGAGAGCAATTTCGAGGATCTGATTCGCACGCTGCCCGACGTTCGCCACGCGATGTTCTTTCGCCCCGCGCCTCGCGAGCGGATCGTTCAAAGCAACCGCTGAGCAGCTCGATGCTTCGCCAAGCCGACCGGACAGGTCCTGCCGCGACGGCCGTCGCCACCCACGACCTGCAGGCGTCCCGCCGATCTCGCGAACGGGGCGTCATCCGACGCGCATTTCCTGGGAGCGAGGCTGGGCCTGCGGATTGGGTGCGGCATGAGGCGGCGCGGCCGGCCGAACATGACCCTCGCGTGAAGGCGGCCCAGGAATCGGCTGCGGAGCGGGTGCAGATGCGACCGGGCTGGAACGGCGGATCGGCGTCTCTGCGGCCTTCTGCCCCACGACGACGTTGCCGATGAAGATGGCGCCGTCGGCGATCTCCAGCCGGTTCGTGCGTAAGTCCCCTTCGACCTTGGCGGTCGCCAGGAGGTGCAGCTTCTCGCTGACCAGCACGTTGCCTTTGCACTCTCCCTCGACCTTGACGTTCGCCGCCTCGACGTCTGCCGTAACAGACGCCCCCTCCGCGATGTGCAGCATTCCCTTCGAGGCGATTCGACCGTCGAACGAACCTTCGATCCGCACGCCCTTGTCAAACACCAATTCGCCTTTGAACTTCGCGTCGGCGCCGATAACCGTCGGAAACTCGCCGTTTGCTTCAGTCATAGCTCGTTATCCTCCAGGCGTTTCCCCCCACGCCAGCGTGTGCGCCGCAGACCGGCGGCTCGTCCCTCCAGAAAGCCGAGTCAGTATACCGTTTTGCCGACGAATTGCAACCGCCCCGCCATCCGACGGGAGGCGCGGGCAATCGCATTCTCGCCGGGTTGGCCACGACGGCGTACGTCTGAACAGAGCCGCGACCCGCCGCGGCGGACGGCTCTGTTTGAATAGGGTCAGGGCCTCCGAGCAGAGCCGTCCATCCCGGCGCGCGTCGGGTCCGTTCGCCTATTGTCCCCGCCAGCGGTATAAAACACGTGCAGGCCCTCCGGCTGGAAGCAGGGTTGCCCGAACCATGCCGGAACGCGGCTGTTGGATAGAGCAACCTGGCATCGGATACGAAACCATGAAAGCGCTTATTACCGGCGGCGCCGGATTCATCGGCTCTCATCTTGCGGAACGGCTCCTCGCCAGCGGCCACGAGGTCGTCGCCTTGGACAACCTCAGCACAGGCCGCCTCGCGAACCTCGGCGGCGTAACGAACAACGCCCGATTCCAGTTCGTCTACGACGACGTTCGCAACGCGGCGACGCTGCACGTGCTCATCGCGCAATGCGACGTCGTGTTTCATCTGGCCGCCGCCGTCGGCGTACAGCTCATCGTGGACCAGCCGGTCCATACGATCGAGACCAACATCCACGGCAGCGAGGTCGTGCTGGCCACGGCCAACAAGTTCCGCAAGCCGGTTCTCATCGCCTCGACCAGCGAGGTCTACGGCAAGAGCGAGAACGTCCCGTTCCGCGAGGATGACGATACCGTCCTCGGCTCGACGCGGTTCTCCCGCTGGTCCTACGCCTGCTCCAAGGCCATCGACGAGTTCCTGGGCCTGGCCTATCACCAGCAGTACGACTTGCCCGTCGTCGTCGCCCGGTTCTTCAACACGGTCGGCCCCCGGCAGACCGGCCAGTACGGCATGGTCATCCCGCGGTTCGTCGAGCGTGCCCTGCGTGACGAGACGCTGCTCATCTACGGCACGGGCACACAATCGCGCTGCTTCGCCTACGTCGGCGACATAGTTGGTGCAGTCATCGACTTGATGATGTGCCCCAAGGCCCCCGGCCGGGTCTACAACATCGGCTCGACGGAGGAGGTCTCGATCAACGCCCTCGCGGACAAGGTCATCCAGATGACGGGCAGCCGCAGCGAGAAGAAGCACCTTTCATACGAGGAAGCCTACGGCCGGCCGTTCGATGACATGCTCCGCCGCATGCCGTGCCTGGACCGCGTCCGACAGATGATCGGCTACGAGCCCAAG
>CAZERK010000016.1:14048-17325 GCA_964514515.1 uncultured Planctomycetaceae bacterium | reverse complement strand
CCTGCCGTGGGCCGGCCTCGCGCCGCGCCCCCGGCTCCACGCCCCCCGGCGGCCCCGCTGCCCCGCCTGCCTCGCCCGGCGCTCTCGCCGCCCATATCCAGCACGGGCTCACCGCTCGTCTTGTCCGTGACGCGCATCAGCCGGACGTTTGCGACGTAGAAGCCTTTGCCGGGGGCCTTGCCCAGACGGTCCAGGTTCGCGAGCAGCGTATCGGCCAGCCACGTCGGCGCCTCCGCCGCTGGCGTCGTCGTCTCGCCGATGATGCCGATGAGCCACCCCGGACCGCCCACCGACGCGTCGCTCTCATCTCGGATAGACGCACCGGGATCCTGCGCGTCATAGCGCATCCGCATCTCACGAATCCAGACTTCGCGGCGGCGGCGGCGGTCTTTCGTTCGCGCCGTGTCGCGGTACTGCTCGGCGGACCCGATCTGCTCCATCGACTGAAGGGTCGTCTCCTCGAACGCGCGATGAATCACGTCGATGATGCGCGGGACGAAGACGTTGTTTTCCGTCAGCTTGGCCATCGCCTCCAGGCTGCCAACGTCGCCGACGCGCGCCGACGCGACGGTGTTGTATTCCTGCTCGAGGCGAGCGGCGGCGCCGGCGATCCGCACGGCACGTTCCAGCGGCGTGCTGACCGCGCCACCATTGACGATCTGATGCGCGTGTTCGAGCGTGTCGTCCGGCACCGGTTGCAGGCTGCCGAGGGAGCCGAAAGCGCCGCTGATCTGCCCCGACGCCATCACGTTGCCGACCCATAAGGCGACGGCCGACAGCGCCAGCACGCCCGCCGAAGCCGCAAACCAGGGCTCCTTCTTGCGCCATAGCAGCGTGCGCCGAACTTCGTACGGCAGCAGGCTGGACGAAACGGCCGCCAGGTCGAGTCCCTGCAGCGCGAGGCCGTAGGCGACCGGAAAGCTCATCACGTTCTCGCCGAATTCCGCCGCACGATCGCCCGCATAGACCAGCTTCTTGAGCGACGTGAGCCGCTCCACCTCGATCTGGAGGTTCTGCTGGAGGAACTTCTGAAGACCGGGCAACTTGAACGCGTTACCCATTCCGACGACGCGCGCAATATGCGTCTCGCGATGCGTGGACGTGTAAAACCCGATGGATCGCTGGATCTCCGAAACGAGGTCCGCCAGCACGGGCCGCATCGCCTGGAAGATCTGGCGCGCGTGCTTCGAGGCGGCCGCATTGCGCTTGAGCCGCTCGCCCTTGTCGAACGAAATCTTGAACGCCGAGACCAGCGCCTCCGTGAAGCGGTTTCCGCCGATCGGGATGGGGCGAGACCAAATCCGGCTGCCCTCCATCACGATCAAATCCGTCGCCAGGGCGCCCATGTCGAGGAGGATCATCGCCTCCTTCGGTTCGAGCGACATCTCGAACCGGGCGGCGTTGTACGAAGCCATCGGGCTCGACTGCACGATGGCGGGCTCGATTCCCGAACCCGTAAACTGCGAAATGTAGTTGCGGATCAGTTCCTTGCGAATGGCAAAGATGCCCACCTCCACGTCCGGGGAGTCCGCTTCGGTGAAGACCTGGTAATCCCAAATCACCTCGTCCATGTCAAAGGGGATTTGCTGGCTCGCCTCGTACTGCACCATGTCGGGGATCTTCTTCGCCTCCACCGGCGGCATTTTCGTGAAGCGCGTCAGCGTCTGCTGGCCCGGAACGGAGATGACGACCTGGCTGTCCTTCACCTCGTTGCGCGAAACGAACGTGGCGATGGCCTTCTTGACGAGCTCGGCGGAATCGCCTCCGGCTTGCGCCAGCGGCTTCTCATGTTCCACGACGTCGAACGTCAGCATCTCTGGCTGTTCGCCGGCAAGCTGCAGCTTGATCGCCTTGAGGGAGCATTGCCCGACATCGATTCCCCAGACTGGCAGCTTTGATGCCATCATCGGCTCCTCGTCGTCGATTGACAGTCCGTACTCACGGCCTTCCAGGGCGTCCGAGCCCGATGTCAGGATCCTGCTTCCGCCCAACGACGCCCCATGATTGCGACGCACGAAGCGATCGCTCGTTCCACGATCACCGCTGCGTGCCGCTCAGGTGGCAGCCCATCTCCCCGCTCGCCGGCTCCGAACGGCCGGGGCAGTCCTTCCATCGGGGAAACGGTGGCGGAAGTCCTGTTTCGTAGCGCCGCTACGCTCACCTCCAGCCGCCAGGAGGGCTCGACAATTCGCATCACGATACAAACCGCCGCGGAGGGCTGCCATCGTCGAGCAATACGGCGTTTCGGCAGGAGCAGGCGCTCGGGCGCTGGGTTGGGCAGCAAGGCTATCCTTATACTCTATCCGACCCTTCAAATTCAGTCAACCGCGCGGCCGATTCCTGGACACACGCCCGACCGGCTGCCGCTGCTGCGCATCGGCGGCACAAGATGTCTCGGCCCGATCATCGCGCCGCCCGCAAGGCAGCGATTCTCCTTCGCAACATCTCGATCAGAGCCCCAGCCGTTAGGCAGGGGGCTGGCGACGAGCGATGCCAACCAGAGCCCCGACTGTCACGAGGGGTCTTCGCCCGCAACGTCGCCGATCAGAGCTCCGACCGTTATGGAAGGGACCTGTCACGATCGCGAGAGCCGAGGCTGTTGCGGAAGAATCGCCTCTTCATGCCGTTGTGTATCAGGAGGGCTCCGATCCGGTCCTCGCGATCGCGCCATTATCAGCCCAGCCTGCGAGAGTCGCGGCAGGCCGCCGATTCAGGCGACCGGAGGGTTGGTCGATAGAGCCAGGGAGCGCGTCGGCCCTTTTGACTTCGCCGAACGCGGCTCGATACGATTTCGCCAGGAGGTTCAACATGGTCGGCAAACCGAGTTCCAACGCCCTTCGCATCCTGTTCGTCGCGCTCGTGGTATTGCCGACGCTCTCCTGCGACAGCCTAGGCGGATTCCTGACGCTCCTGGGACGCAACGTCACCGTCATCATCGAGAACGACACGTCCTATACGGCCGAGCCGGAGCTATGGACCAGCGACAGCCGCAACCTGATCGAGGACATCTTCAGCGAAAGCGACCAGATCACCGACTTCGGCGACGATGGGGAGGTACGGCCGCGCAGCACCGCAACGATCCATCTGACCTGCGACAGCGACCTCGAACTGATCGCCTTTCGCGGCGTGGTCTTCCGCGAGTCGGGCCTGCGCATCGGCTCCATCGACACCGAGACGCGCCTGCGACGCGACACGGATTTCGACTGCGGCGACACGATCCACATCCGCTTCAGCGGGACGCTCTTCGACTTCGACGTTGATATCGACGTCGATCAGG
>CAZERK010000016.1:0-14038 GCA_964514515.1 uncultured Planctomycetaceae bacterium | reverse complement strand
GGCAACGACGATGAAGACGACTCGCGCGACGGCCGCGACGACGACGACGATCTCGCCGACGCGCTGGACGATCTCTTCGGACATTGAGCGTCCCACGACCATCCATACTGGATTTGCGCCCGCTGCACCCGCACGTGCTGATCCACCGCGCTTCGAGGCCCCTGGGCCCTGGTCCACGACGAGCATTTGCGACGCCGGCAATTCCGCCACCCGCCGCGAACCACGGAGCACATTGAGGCTGACGCGGCACGGCTCATGACATGTCTCACTCGTCGTCTTTGATCGCAACGGGGCGGACCAGCGTGATGCGGTTCTTGCCCCCGGCCTTGGCAAGATACAGCGCTTCGTCGGCCATATTCACCAGGTCGATGGGATTACCCGACTCCGTGCCCTCCCGACTGGAGATGCCGACGCTCAGCGTGGCGATGGAGGCTTCGGGAAGTCGGGCGGCGATCGCCGACTGGAAGTTCTCCAAGAGTCGCTGTGCCGATGCCCGGGCTTCCGTCGGGGACGTTTGCGGCAGCAGGACGACGAACTCGTCGCCGCCATATCGCACGGCCACGTCCGACTCGCGGACGGTCTCGCGGATGGCCTGGGCGGCGAGTTGCAGAAGCTGGTCGCCCACCTGGTGTCCGAGCGAGTCGTTGACGCGCTTGAAATTGTCAAGGTCCATCATCATGCAGGACAGGCCGGTACCGTAACGGACCGCTTCGGCGAAAAGCTGGTTCAGGAGGTTTCCGAAATGCCGGCGGTTGTACAGGCCTGTCAAGGAGTCACGGGCCGCTGTCTCCGCCAGTTGCTTGTTGGCCTTCTCCAACTCCAACGTCCGCTGGAGCACGCGGTCCTCCAGTTCGGCGTTGAGCTTCAGGAGCTGGTTGTGCGAGTTCGCCAGCTCGTCGGCCATGCCGTTGAATGAGCGGCTGAGGACGCCGATCTCGTCCCGTCGCCTATCGTCCACGCGGATGTCGAGATCGCCGCCGGCGAACGCTCGGACGGCGGCGGAGAGCCGGTTGATCGGCGCGACGACGTGCCGCACGACCTCGTATCCCAGCGGCACCATCAGCAGGGTGATCCCCACCGCCAGCCCCACGACGTTGTTGATGACGTCCACGAGCCGGGTCTCGGCCGTCGCAAGGCTCACGCCGAGCCGCACGTAGCCAATGGTCGGAGGCGGGGCCGCACCGGACGCCAGCGACGACAAGGCCGTGACGGGATAGACGATGTCGACCCGCGGCCCCAGGTTACCCTGGACGGTGAACAGCGGCCGGTCGATGGGCTCGACGGAGACGCGTCGTTCGTCGGAGAGGATGAAGGGCTTGATGTTGCCTGCCCCTCGTTGGTAGCCGGCGAGGAGGTTGCCAACGCGATCGGTGAAGAGGAGATACGCCAATTCGCCATCGGGCGCCACCGCCTCGGCGAGGCTCGACAGATCCGCCTTGTCCGCCTGGGCGATGGCGTTGGAGCTGGCCGAAGCCAGCATGGTGACCGGATCCGTTGTCGGCGTGATCACCGCTGCCAGGATGGCGGCGATATTCCGGACGTGTCGCTTGCTTTCCGAAACCGTCAGCGCGGACGAAATCCGCAGGTAGACAGCGCCGGTCAGGCCGGTGGCGGCGAGAACGACGCATGTCAGCAGCAGCGTCGTTCGGAATTGGAGCCCGAACAAACCGCTGCGCAGATGGCGGATGAGGGCCTTCACGTGCGACCCCCGACTTGGAGCAGTCCAACCAGCGCCTTCGGTAAGACCTGTCGGCGGCGCAGCCGACCTCGATCCCGTCACTCCTAGCTACAGTATGCAATATCGAGCCTGCGACAGGCCAACTTGACGTGTCGAAAACGTCTCTCGGCGGCAATTGTGGGGCATCAGGGCTCGATCGAGCATCGCGTTGCGCAGATCTAGCGGAAAAGGACGTCCACGAAGTCGAAACCTCCATCGGCGGGGTTCTCGGCCGTGCGAGCCCACGAGCGCTGAAGACCTTACGTGCCTCAGCCTCTCGACCTTGCGGTGGGCTTTGGCAGCCTATAATCTCTCCGTGAAGGCGTCGGGTTGTTGACGGACCCCGGTCATCCGCCCATGCGGTCGAGGCTCCGGCGAGGCCATCGATCGGCGTCGCGTACACCGCCGTTCGGAGGCCGTGCCGGGCGCGTTGAAGAGAACTCGCCGCGGCGACGGCTTCACGAGGCTCGTCTCTTGTTATAATAGGTGCGACTTCAGCACCGCCGGCGCGGCGTGCATGGTGAGCGTAGCTCAGTTGGCCAGAGCACTAGGTTGTGGTCCTAGGGGTCGCGGGTTCGAGCCCCGTCGCTCACCCTTACGAGAAAACCTGTCGGATATACACGAAACCCTTGATTTCATTAGCTTTTCTGCATGGTCGTCGGTGCCGTTCCCTTGACACTCGTGGGCCGTCGCCGCGCACGGAATTGCATCGGAATGCACGTCCGCGCGTGCCGGTCTTGCGGGCTCGCAGGGTGTCGTTGGGCTCGTAGGTCGGTAGCTGATTGACCACGGCCCACGGGTCCAACAGCTCGCGGTCCACGTAGGACGAGTAGCTCACCGACGGATCGACGTGCCGCATCAGAAGGTGCCGCACGGCCCTAGGGGCTCCGATGCGTTCCAGGTGCGTCCCCCCGCAACCAACGGCGTCACCCGCAGCGATTGAAAGCCGCAGATCCGATCCTGGGGATCCCTGTGCGCAATCTGTGCGGCCTTCGGGTCCGCTTGCCAGCGATCAAGCGCTGGAACGCGTTTGAATGCGGGGTCCGTCGGCTGGGCGAACATCGGACGAGCTGCGCGAAACCGCTTCGCCGGTGTAGCTAGTCACGCTGTTTGCCTTCCATTGTGCGGACACCGGCTATTAGCCTGTGCCACACTTTTGGATAGGTTCTACACAGCGTTCAACGACATGTGAAACTGGGCCCGGTCGGACTCGAACCGACAACCTAGAGATTATGAGTCCCTTGCTCTAACCGGTTGAGCTACGGGCCCCGGTGTCGCACGCAGCCCTCCACACGGCTTCACGCTGCGCGCGAGATTGGACGGCTGCCTGGGTTCGCGCGACTTGGCCGCTTTCATTCAATGACGCCTGATCGATCGGGACCGGTGTCGGAGGCACACCAGAAGGGGCAGGACCACGCCGCCGAGCAACCGATCGCCTCTGCGTCGTGCGCGACGATGGGAGGCTCGCTCAACGGCTGCCGGCACGAGCCGCCTCCATGAGCTCAGGAGGGGGCAGCGGGTTGTGCAACACGACCTCTCGTCCACAATCAGGACAGAACGTCTTCTCCGTGCTGCTCGGGTTGATTCGTGTCTTGAGCACCACGTACGTCGGCTGGCTCTTGGCAACCCAGTTCCCATCCGGGTCCTTGGTCCAATAGCACGCCTCGGCCAAGTAGCCTGTCGGCTTGCCCGTGTACGGCGACAAGACCGGCTCCTTGTCGCCGGTCTTGAGCGTGTAGTTGAAGGGCTTGCCGGTTTCGACGCAGACATAGACCCGATCGGACGCGGACGCCGCCGGCGATTGCCCTGAGAGCCGTGGCCGGATGATGACGACCGCCACGGCGATTAGAACAATCGCCAACACCAACATCGCCCATTGCCGTCCACCTCTGGATTCGCCGCTTGCCACGGTATCGCTCCTTGGAGACTTGGACCTTTCCCGCAGCCTCCCCGCCCCATCGAGGGATGTTCCGGGGAGGCTTAAACGCCTCGCACGTTGCCCCTCACGCTGCCCTTTGCCCCAGGAAAAAGAGGAGATCAGGGCGAGCCCTGAGCCGGAACGCCGAAGCGCCCCGGACGGGGTGCGAACCGGACGCGTCCTCTCGGAACGCTCGCGCGCGTTGCCGCCGCTCGTCACGGACGACGAGCCGTCGGGCAGCGCGTCAACGGGTCCGACGCGCGGGCGCCATCATTGTAACGTCTTCGCGGGAGAACTGCATGTAGCGAATTGCGGCGGGGTTGGTCTCGGGCAGGTCTGGCAGGGCCGTCGCACTCTCACGCCGTTGAGACGACGTTGTGCGCCGTCGGTCTCGCCGCCGGGGAACGACCTCCTCCCCGTTTCCAGGCGAGCCGAGCAGGCCTGCGGACGTGGCAGCGGTCAGCCCCAGAGGGCCATCAACAACCAGATGGTGATGATCACCGCGTAACCGCCGGCCAGCCGGACATCGACACGTTGTATCGAGGTTCTGCAGATCATGATTACTTGGACGAAGCCCAGACCGAATTCTGCGACATCTGCTGGAGAACCGGCGCCAGCGTGAAGCACCTCCCCGGGCATTCGGTCTTGTTCGTCACGCCTCCATGAGTCAGCACCTGCGACTTGGGCAAGCCGCACTTCTCGCACAAGAACGAACAGAGCCTCGCCAACGCCGTGACCTGCTTGGGCGTCGGCGAATGGTTGTTGAGATTGCCGATCAAGCAGACGCCGATGCCGTGATCGTTGTAGTGGTTGCTCGGCGTCTTGCAGTGCGCGCCGTGCATCTGCCGGGTCCATCGCTGGCCGACGAAGATCTGGCCGTCCGGAAAACCGATCCCGTTGCCGATCACGAAATGGTAGCCCAGCTCATCCCAGCCGCGGCCGTTGATGTGCCAGTCGCGCATGCCTTGAGGCGTCGAGCGGTCGCTCCCGGAATGGTGGACGACGATGTGCTGCCATTTCTTGGAGATGCCTCCGGGAGGAATCCAGCCGGACTCCGGCGCGCCGCCACGAATCGGCGGCTGCTTCACGGCAACCTTGGGCCGTTCCTTGAGCGGACGGATCGAACCTGGACGAGGCCCCACGTAGGGCTCGAGCTGCGCGATCTTCGTTTCGGGAGGTTGGCAGCCTGTCAGGACGGCCAGCAGCCCCAGAATGCAGAACAGCCAGGCTCCTACCTTGCGAATCACGGCTTCGCGCTCCTGTGATGCACGACCTGATTATCAGCGCTGGCAGACGCGTCGCACGCCGCCTCAGGTTAGCATCGGAAGGCCCTGCGCGACAAGTAAGTTGAAAGACGGATTCAGGCGAATCAATGCTCCGCGACCCACCTGCGCAGGTATTCCCGGCTGTCGGCGTCGGCCACGGCTTCCGAGAAGACGGCTAAGGCGGCGGGCAGGTCGCCGTCGAGCTTGTCCAGGACGGCCTGGTAGTCCGACAGTGAGCCCTGATATCGGATCGCCGCCAGGATCATCGCATTATTGATCGGCGTTTCGTCGATCGGCCCCCACCGTGCCTGATCGACCAGCCGCGGGCGGTAGTCGTTCGTGTAGGCGGCTCGGGCGGCGTCAAACTCCGCGTCTCGCCCGGCGATGATCTGGTCGCGCGTCTCCCCACGGGCCGCGGCCTCCGTATAGTAGCGACTCATGCGGCCGTACAGTTCCTCGTTGACCCACGCTGCAACAACCGGCTTGTCGGCGAATCGGACGCGGGGGGCCTGGGCCTGCTCGGAGTCGGCGCGGTATCGCTCGTGGAACCACTGCTGGGCGGCCGTCCGACCGACGAACGTCGCGAGGCTCTCGCTGAAGTCCATGTCGGAGGACTTGAAGACGGTCGAATGGGTCATCTCGTGGAAGATCAACTCGGCCAGATCCACCTCGTCCAACGCCTGGAGATTAGACTGCCGGATGGGATCAGGCAGTAAACCCAACGTCGAGAAGCCGTCCGCCTCCCCTACGAAGACGTCCCAGCCGTCGCCCTCCAGGCGAGCGGCCTCGCGCAAGGCCATCGCCTCGTCGAAGTAGCCCTTGGCCTGCCAAAATCCCAAAAAGGGAAAAAACCAGACGTACGGCGTGAGGCTCTCCTTCGCGCTGGCGCTGATGACGTAGGCGGCCGGCTCCGTGCCGTTCCATTCGAAGACGGTGTAGGCGTCGCCGGCGACCATGTTGAAGCGGTCGATGCCGAACTGGCGCATCTCCTGAAGCATCTCCAGTTCGGCGCGTTCGTCGTCGCTGAGACGTGCGTCGTTGAGGGCGTCCGCCAGCGGCACCGTGTTGCCGAGACTGGCCAACTCGCCTCCGATGAGTTGGGCGAAGTAATCGACTTCGCATCCGGCCGGGAGGATCAACAAGACGAACAGCAAAACGGATCGCACGTAGGGGCAGGTCATGGGAGGGTCTTTCGAGCGAGAACTCCTGTATGCTGATTGTACGACGGCTGCTTTGAATCGACCACCCGGGCGGCCTGGCATAGCACACTCAGACGAGACACGCAGACAGCGCGCAGCGTGCTATAATAGAGGCGTTACCCGGATGGATATCGGAACGCCGACCATGGGCCGCTATGACTCAACAGAGTCTCGACAGGCAAGCTCCACCAGGTCCGACGGCTTCACGTTGATCGAGCTCCTGGTTGTGATCGGCATCATCGCCGTGCTCATCTCGATCATCATGCCCGCCCTGTCCGGCGCGCGCAACGAGGGCGCCAAGGCTAAGTGCATTGCGAACCTGAAGCAGTTGTGTACCATCGGCGCTGCATATGCCGCTGACCACGAGGATACGGGGGCCATGTTGGCGATGCCGCCGTGGTGGAAGGAACGGCCCAACGACAGCGGCTTCTACGACTATGGCGGCGGAGCAGGCCACCAGGACGGCCAAGGCGAATGGGGGTACCAGGTGAACGGCCGTCGCCCGCCGGGCGCTCGCCCCTTGAATCGCTACGTGCTGGGGCCGAGGTGCTCGCCGAACGACGACTTCCGCATGTTCCAATGCCCCGGCGACGTCGGCTGGGTCGATGCGCCGTTCTACGCGACGGAGTCCTGGCCGTCCGAATGGAAGCTGCGGCCCTTCTTTGAGTCAACGGGAACGAGCTATCGGGCCAACGCAGCCAGGGCGGGCGATGGTCAGTCGCTGTACACGATGTCGCCGTACGCGCGGCCTGCGTCAAGGATTCCTGCCCCCTCCGAGACGCTGCTCTATTCCGAGTCGATTCACTGGCTGGCCCGATGGAACACGGTCAGCGCCTCGGAGGATCCACAGCAATCGACCTACCAGGATCCGGCGACCATCCCCGGCTGGCACGGGCAGATGGGGCGATTCAACATCGGATTTGTGGACGGCCACGCTTCGATGATCGTGATGGACATGTACGGGATGGACCCCGGATTGGGTTTGAATCACCCGTTGGATCCGGATCTCTCGCAACTCTGGACGCGGGGACCTGGCCCGCAGCGTTGGCGGATCGACATCCGGCGCGAGCCGTTGATCGAGATCGAGTAGACCTGGAACGACGCCTTCACCGGGCGGCCGTCAAGAAACAAGAATGGAGACACCATGTCGTCTGCAGGCAGAGATGGGCGTGGACGCAATCGACAACTGGGACTGCTCGTCCTGGCTCTCGCGTTATTAGCTCTGGCCGGCGTGATTGCTGCGTACCGGCTGCACAATACCGACCAAAAGGCCGCGGCCCGTGCGGAGGCGCAAGTCCGACTCTTCTGCACCGCGTGCAACCTGGAATTCGATATGCCCTATAGCGAATACCAGCGGCAGGCGCCCAAGGGGACGGACGTCTGGGGTCCGCTCGATTGTCCGAAGTGCGGCGGCAAGAAATGCGTCGTCCGCGCCCGTGTCAACGAAGATGAGGCGATAGACGGCTCCCCTGACGACGAGCCTGCGCGAGAGCAGCCCGCCGCTCCTGGAATCCAGTAGGCAAACCTCGCAGCCAAGGATCGCGGGGTTATGATGGGCGGAGCTAGACGGCGGAGCGCGAGATTCGATGATGAAGCTGACACGCGACGGTTTGCGCGAGATTCTGGCGGCCACGCTCGTTTTCGGCGTCGGCGGGGCCCTAGCAGCCTGCGCCGGCGTGACCTCGGCGTGGCCCTGGTGGCTTCTGGCGGCGCCGCTGTGGCTCGTCTGGCTGTTCGTGCTGGCGTTCTTTCGTGACCCGTCGCGGACGATCCCCGGCGAGCCCGGCCTGCTCGTGGCGCCGGCGGATGGAAAGGTGACGGATGTCACGCCGCTGGCGTCGTGCGATGGAATCGACGGACCGGCTCTGCAGATTGGGATCTTCCTCTCGATCTTCGACGTGCACATCAACCGGTCGCCGTGCGACGGCCGGATCGTCCAAACGCACCATCAGGACGGCGCGTTTTTCGACGCCCGAGACCCTCGCGCGAGTCGCTCCAACGAATCCAACACGGTCATCCTCGAACCGCAGGCGGCCGGCATCGTCGGACCGATCATCGTTCGCCAGATCGCCGGTCTGATTGCGCGACGGATCGTCTGTCATCCCAAGCCGGGGGCATCGCTGCGACGCGGGCAGGTATTCGGGATGATCAAGTTCGGCTCGCGGACCGAATTGATCGTCCCGGCGGCATCGGGGCTGACGGTGGCGGTCGAGGTCGGGCAGCAGGTCTGGGCTGGGCAGACCGTGCTCATGCGGCTCGCGTCGCCCGCCGATCCTCCCGAACAGTGCGGCCTTTGTCGCCGTGCGGAATCGGCCGAACGAATTGAGCCGCCGCGCCATCCGAGACCAGCCGAACCGACTCGCCTGCCGCCGGATGCAGGTCCGTCTGAACAGGCGAACCCGCCGCGCGACGTAGCGGAGGCGCCGCGTTGATGCAAATCGTCGATCACGAACCCGGACCTTCAGGACGCGCCGGCCGTCGGCATCGGCGGGTGCTCAAGACGGTCGCTGTGCTGCCTTCGCTGGCCACGCTTGGCAACCTGATCTGCGGCCTGGGCGCCATCTACGTCTGCTTGCTCAGCGTCCAGGCCTCTGGGACGGACCTGCGCACGATCGCCTCCGGACACGGGAAGATCAGCAACCTGCTGCCGAGCTACCTCGCGGTCGCCGCGTACCTGCTCGTCGTCGCCATGTTCTTCGACGGACTGGACGGCCGGCTGGCGCGTTTCACGCGCAAGACGAGCGAGTTCGGCGGCCAATTGGACAGCCTGGCCGATATCGTCAGCTTCGGCGTGGCGCCGGCGATGCTCGTGCTGTGCGTGAGCCATCCCGGCGACGTGCGGACCCTGGAGTTCACCGAACGGCTCTACTGGCGAGCGGAATGGGTCATGGCGGCTTCGTTCGTCTGCTGCGCGGCCCTGCGCCTGGCCCGATTCAACGTCGAGAACGAGGAGGATGAGTCCGCCCATCTGGGCTTCCGCGGCCTGCCGACGCCTGGCGCGGCCAGCGCGCTGATCGGGATGGTCATCCTGCACCAGGACTTGCTCAAGGACCTCGACCTCGCCTCGCCGTGGACCATCCGATTGCTGGCCCGTTGCCTGCCGCCGTTCGCGATGCTCCTGGGCCTGCTGATGGTCAGCCGCTTCCCGTATGCCCATCTCGTCAACGTGTTGCTGAGAAGACGACGGACGTTCCGCCAAGTCGTGGCGATGGTCATCATCGTCCTGGTCGGCCTCGTCGTACAATTCCAACTGACCATCGCGCTGGCGGCGGCGGGCTACGCTCTAAGCGGCCCGGTTCAGGCGGCCGCGCGACGCCTGCGAGGCCGGCACGGTCGGTGCGAGGTCCATCGAGACGCGTCTCTGATAAGCGGTCCTGCGCAGGTTCCTCCAGACGGGCCGGAGCGTCGCGTCGGCGGCTCCGACTGAGCCTCACCAACAGCACCAACAAAAACCCCCGGCTGGGGCCGGGGGTTCGTTGGTTAACGGATATCGCGTTGCCGACCATCGCCCCGCGTTTGGATACGCCAGGGAGCCTCGCAACCGATGACCGCGCTACGCAGGACTCGCAGCCACCCGCGGGCCCAGGCCCGCGGCTCTCGGAGCAAGGCGAATCGCAATCTCAAACGAACGCCCGCCTTAGAAGTCCTCCTCGTCGCCTTCGTCGTCCTCTTCCTTCTTCTCCTGGTGCGCGGGCGTCTTGCCGCCTTCTGCCTCCGACTCGTCGCCTTCCTCGATGGCGTCCTCGTCATCCTCGTCGAAATCAGCCGTCATCGACGACATCTGCTTGTCAACGGTTTCCTTGATCGTCGTGATGAGCTTCGTCGGGACGACGAGTTCGACCTGGGTCGTCGAACCCCTTTGGACGGTGGAGCCGGCAAGCGGTGCATCGATCACGGGTAAGTCGAACGGGACTTCTTGCTCGCGGCCCAACGCCTTCGCGGCGCTCTTGACCGCCTGCATGATGTTGTCGGCCGCCACGTAGAGTTCCGCGGCGCGCGGGCTCGGCAGTTGCCCCGCCATCGCCTTGATGCCGGCATCCTGTTCGAGTCCGCCCTTTCCGGATTTGAGGTTGCGGATAATCGCCTCGAAGCGCTTCGGGCCGCCGCCATAGGCGATCACGAAGTGCTTGCCGTCGACGGCGCCGAACCGCACGACGATCTCCTTGCCGACGACCTTCTGCACGTCCTCGAAGTCCTCCATATCGAGTTCCATCGCGTCGGCAAGCTGCTCGTCGAGCTTGATCGTCAACGTGTCGACCTTGGCCCCCTCGATGGTCTCGGCGTCCACCTTGTGCACGACGCACTTTTTGAGCTTCTCCATCTGCTCGCGGACTTCGGCCAACTCGTCCTCCTCGATGTCGCCCTCCGACTCCTCGGATTCGCTCTTGGCTGGCTTCCCTTCCTTGGCCTCGATCTTCGGCTTCTCTGCCTTGTCCAGTACGGTCCAGAGGGCGTCGTACATCTTGCGAAAGCCCGTCAGGTACTCCTTGGGATCCCGAGGCTGGGTCACCACGGTCGCGGCAAACAGGCCTTCTTTGCCGTCGGGAAGGTAGCTGATGCTGCCGGCCATCGGCCCAGCGTCCTTCGCCATCTTGAGGACTTCGGCGTCCATTGCCTTGATGGCGTCCTCGTTCACGCCTTCGATATCGAGCGACTGGATGATCTGAGAGAAGACGTTCTGATCGCTGAACTTCGCGCTGTGCTCGCTGTAGCCGCCTGCGCCGGCGAACGCAAAGAGGTACTTCTCCCGAGGCAGCAGCGTCAGGTACGATCGATCGGCGTTCTTTGTGTCACGGAGGAGCTTCTCAAAGTCGCTGTCCTTCGTCGGCGTCATCAGGAGCGAGAACGACATCCCGCCCTTGTCCAGGCGGGCGGCGATGTCGAGGCTCCGCATCTCCGAACAGATCTTCGTGATCTGCTTAAGCGACTTGCCCTCCGGATCGGTCGCCGCCGTCATCATCTGCATCATCGGCATAAACATGTCTTTGTAGGCGCCGAAGATCGTGCTGAGCGAGATGCTGATGTAGACGTCGGCCTTCTCCAGGCTCGCCATCCGAGCCTCGTCGACCGACTCGACCATGCTCTTCTTGGACTGGGCCACCTTCGTCACGCAGTCCAGGTTCGGCCCCAGGATGACGTAGTTGCCGGCGGACGCTGCGTAAGCTGGCCGCCCCATCACCGTGATCTTGGTGATGCCCTCGGGCAGCTTGCTCTCCTTCTTGGGCTTGTACTTCGCTGGTTCCCCCTCGGCCGGCTCGGGCTCGGGCGGCGTCAGGCCCGCCACCAGGGCCTTGGGCTCTTTGGCCGGCAGCAGCAACACGGCGGCGTCGCCGGGGTTCATGCCGCCCCCGAACTTCTGGGCGTCCATGAGGACGATGCAGACGGGCCGATCCATCTCGACCTTCTCCGTCAGGCCGAGCATGCCCAGCGCCATTGGCGTGACCGGCGTGGGGTACTGAAGCCCCAACATCTCCTTCAGCATGGCGGCCTTCTCGTCCACGCCGCTCATGGCCTTCCCCACCGCGAACAGCCAAGCATCCTCAGGCACCAGCTTGAGCACGTCCTTGGGACCGGCGGCCTGCACGGACGATGCGCAAATGAACGCCGCCAAGACCCAGGTCATGACAAACAGTCGAAACGAAAAGCGGTGAGAAAACATGCAAGACCTCCTCGAACAACGTTCCTGGTTTCTTGTTCCACGGGAAGCGATTCGTCGTCGCCAGCTCCGGCGACGCCCGGTATATGACCGGCGGACAAACCCGTCAAGTTGACCTCGCCCGCCTACGGCTGCGATCCCACAACCTCGAACACCGACTCCAAAGTGCGGCCCAGTTGCCCGGCTTGCCGCACAGCCTCTGCTGCGTCCTCCACAGGTACGACGAGGTGACCGCTAAAGGAACTGCCTTGAACAACGCACGCCCACGCCATCATGGCCGAACGGTCTGGTTCGCGCCTCTGTGCTTCTTGAAGGCGAGTTCTGACTGCCTTGCCGGCCCAGGGCGATCGCGCAGGGCGTTCGCCGGCGCTGGCCTGGATCAGCCTAGGCGCCTGTGCGAAGCAGTGAGCCACGTCGCAGATGATGACGCCGTTGGCATCGCGGGGAAGAAACGCCGTTACGCGTCGCACATCCGGCGCGTCGGCCAGGCGATTACCGGTCGAACGGTTGTTGAGGAGTTCGATGATTGCGTCGGGCCGGGCGGAGACCACGTACGCCAGATGCTCTCGGCTGGCGACGGCCTGCTGAAACGCGGCGCCCTCTCCGTAAAGGGTGGTCAATTGGTGTCGAATCGTCGGATGGAGAGAATCCGCATCGAACCGGGTCTCGTAGTATGTTACGCCGCCCTTTTGACGGCGGACCGGCTTGCCGCCGTAGGCGCCGCCCAGGAACTGTGAGGTCAACTCGCCGGCCGTCTCCTGGATGACCCGCGATTGGGTCATGCCCTTCTCAGCATCCTCCAGACGGTAGCACCCCAGCACCTCGAGCAACGATGAACGGCCGGGTGGGAACGTCACCATGAAACACGATCCCCACGTCTGACCGTACCAGGCGTTCGTCGTGTCCAGCAGTTCCGCCTGGACGTCCGCCGGCGTCTCGTTGTTCAGGAAGTCGGCCCCGAGAAGCTCGCACGTCAGCCGCGCGCTGATGCTGTACTGCGGCGGGCAATGCCAATTGAAGACGCCGACCACGCAAAAGGGCTGGTCGGGAAGCGAGACCCAGTCGTCCCCGTCGCTGCGCTTGACGGCCTGCAAGTACTCCGCGACGGTGCCGCCAGGCTCGAACGTGTGCAGATGAACCAGCTCGAACCGCCGGCCGTCGAAGCTGCCGGCCACAGTCAGCGACTGCATCTGCCGCGCAACGGCTTGAAGCCCCCGGTTCAGCCAATCCAGCATCAACATCCCGGCCTGCATCAGCTTGGGGTCCTTCTGGTTCGCCAAGCCGAGCTTCGTCATATTGGTCGCCACCAGCGCCAAGACGCCGACCCGATCCCGCCATTCCCGCATCGGAAGATGGAGAAAGATGTCGCTTCGCTCGTACAGAGCCTTCTGGTCGGCGCTCAGCGCGGCCGCCATCGACGCTTGCGGCGTCACCCGCCGGACCAAACGGACGGCGCGGCGCTTGCCCCCGCAAAACACCACGTCGTTCCGGATGAACGCGTAGTAGCGTCGGCCCATCAGTTCGATTCGACGCACCGCGCCGCCGCTCAGGTTCCACGATTCGGCGAACGCCTGGGGATCTCGCGGCGTAAAGGCTAACAGGGCGCTTGTGTCGCTGAATTCCGGGTTTGTGAGGAAGTCCGTCGTCGGCTGCGTCAGTACGATCGCCACGGGCTTTTGCACGTTCCACGTGCCGCGGGGGCAGTCGAGCGTCTCCTCCAGACGTCCGACGTCTGGCGGGCGCCGATTCGGATCAAGCTGGGCGAGGAAAACGCCGAGGCGTTCAGCGGCGCCGCCGAGGTCGCGAAACACGACCACGCCGGAGGCGTCGGCCGGGATCATGGTGAGCGGGTCTTGTGCCGCAACAACTGCGGACAGGCACAACAGAAGAAGCAACGAGAGTCCCAAACTCGCCCGGCGGCAAGCCAAAGAGCGTCGAACGTCCACGGATGGCTTTCCCCGAAGCCGGGATCCTCCCGGGCTATGTACTGCGAATGTCGCTGGACTGGGTGGGGAACCTCGCGTCCCTGCAACCAAGGGCCGGCGGATATCGCCATCGAACCCGAACGGGCTTCGCTCACAGTCTGAACAACGGAGACGCTCTTCCAGGCTCACGTGGCGCGAAACCGCCCCCCTCCCGATCGGTTCCCCACGCATCCCAGCAAAGACTCATTCCAACGAGGTCTCCCTAATCCCATCCGGCCCCCCATCTTATCGCACGTCGTCCGCAGCGACAACGACGCCACTCATCGCGTTGCCGTCGGCGCAACGGCGTGTGTCTGGT
>CAZERK010000015.1:8820-17589 GCA_964514515.1 uncultured Planctomycetaceae bacterium | reverse complement strand
GCGCTGCGCGACGAAGGGCCGGGAGAAGGTCGTCGAGGACATGCAGGGAGCGGGCCTGGGCGAGCGGATCGAGGACCGGATTATCGAGATCGGCCACAGCGACCGCAGCAAGACGCCGATCGAGCCGTTCCTGAGCGATCAATGGTTCGTCAAAATGGGCGACCTGACCGAAGACGATGCTGACTGCGTTCAAACGCCGCACTTGAAGGACTGCATCGCGAAGGCGAAAGCAGAGCCGCGACCGTCAGGGAGCGGTCAATCTCCGTCTGCTAATCCCGCCGAAGAGCGCATGTTCCCGGGCTTGGCGCAGATCGCCATCGATGCCGTGAAACGAGGCGACGTACGGTTCTGCCCACCGCGTTATGAGAAGACGTACCTCGACTGGCTGAGCGAGAAGCGCGACTGGTGCATCGGCCGGCAACTCTGGTGGGGGCACCGGATACCGATTTGGAAACTCCCCTGGAAGGGGCCCTTTGCATCTGGTCCCAGCGACTCCCAGATTGTAAGACTTCACCTGCCGTTTCTTACGCCGCAAGAGAACAAGCATGTTGTTGCCCAAGTAGTACGCGAACGTGAGGACGGTCTCATCTTCTTCGCGATTTGTGTCGAACCCGGAAACACCGAAATCGAGAGCAAACTAGTTGCAAACGGGGCGGAGCAGGACCCCGACGTGCTCGACACGTGGTTCAGCTCCGCGTTGTGGCCGCATTCGACGCTCGGCTGGCCGGACGCCGATCCCCAAGACCCCAAGAGCCTGCTCGGCTTCTTCTATCCGACGCAGGTGCTCTCCACCGCGCGCGAGATCATCACGCTCTGGGTCGCGCGCATGGTGATGACGGGGCTCTACAACGTCGGGGCCGTGCCGTTCAGCGACGTCGTGATTCACCCGCTCATCATGGACGGCCAGGGCCGGAAGATGAGCAAGACGGCCGGCAACGGCGTCGATCCCGTCGACATCATCGAGGAGTACGGCGCGGACGCCCTGCGCTTCACGCTGGCGGAGCTGGCGACGGAGACGCAGGACATCCGCATGCCCGTGCGGCCCAAGAAGCTGCCGGACGGGCGGACGATCAACGTCAGCGAGAAGTTCGAGAAGGGCCGGAACTTCTGCAACAAGCTCTGGCAGGCGGCGACCGGCTTCGTGATGCGCAACCTGGAGGGCTACGCGCCGACGCCGCTCGACCCGAGTCAGTTGGCGCTCGAGGACCGTTGGATTCTGTCGCGGCTGGCGGCCTGCCTCGAAAAGCTGGACCAGTCGTTGGACCGCTACCAGTTCAGCACGGCCGTCGCGGCGGTCTACGGCTTCATGTGGGACGAGTATTGCAGTTGGTACATCGAGATGAGCAAGCCGCGCCTGTCCGGCGACGATCGGCGGACGGCGCAACAGGTGCTCGTTTACGTGCTCGACCAACTGCTCCGCGCGCTGCACCCGATCATCCCGTTCGTGACGGAGGCCGTCTGGACGGAGTTGAACGAGGCCGCGCCGCAGCGCGGTTTGCAGACGATTGCCGTTGGCGAGCCGGCGCTGGTCACGGCGGCCTGGCCTGGACGGGACGTCGCGGCGGGCTTGCGCGACGAGGCGGTCGAGGCGAGGATGGCCGTCTTGCAGGAGATCATCAAGGCCGTGCGCGACATCCGTGCCGTCGTCAACGACTACCGCAGCAAGGCGTCGCAGCCGTCGATCCGCGCGCTGTCGAGCGTGTCGATTCGGGCCGACGCCGAGGCGTGCGCCTGGGTCGGCGACTATCGCGCGTTGATCCAGTTGCTCGCGGGATGCGAGGCCGTGGAGGCGGGGCCTGATGCCGCGCGGCCGGACGGCGCCATGAGCCGCGTCATCGGGGCCGTCCAAATCTTCGTGCCGGTGGCGGACTTGATCGACCGCGACGAGGTGCGACGCTGCGAGGAAGCGAAGCTGGCGGAGTTGCAGGCGGCGGTTGATCGCGCCCAGAAGCAACTATCCAACGAGAACTTCGTCAGCCGGGCCGACCCGGCCGTCGTCGAGCAAACCCGACAGCGCCTGGACGATCTATCCAGCCAGATTCAGACGATCCGACAGCACATCGCGGATCTCGAGTAGGCCGTCGTTTGGCAAGCGCGTGGCATAAATGCGCGACCGGATGCGCTCTCGCTTGCCTGCGCTCATTCCACATCAGGCGTCGATCGTTGCGGAGCGGCCGCGGCGGGTTGCAAAATCTACGGTGTGCGATTAGGCTTGAGGCTCATCTGACTCGGAGGACCTGCGGATGGAGGTGCGGGTAGACCTTGCACGAATCGTCATCCAGGATACCAGCGATCAGCAGATCATCTTCTTGCGTGAGCGCGGCGGAGAGCGCGAGTTCCCGATCGTCATCGGCGACTCGGAAGCGCTGGCGATTGACCGGCGCCTGAAGAAGTACCGCCGTCATCGGCCGATGACGCACGATCTGCTGGCCGACGTCATCGAAAGCCTCGGAGCAGAGCTTGAGAAAATCGTTATCACCGACTTGAAAGACCATACTTTCTATGCCAAGCTTGTCCTTCGTTCCCACGGCGGCGAGCTGATCGACGTGGATTCGCGACCCTCCGACGCCATCGCCCTGGGTGTGGCGAACGAAACGGCCATCTTTGTGAATGAGCAGGTCCTTAGAGAGGTCAGCCAATAGCGGCGGCCTCCCCATCCGGGGGGCTGCGGGTTGATGGTCTAACTGACGGATCGCGACTGTCATGACGCACGATAGCGATAGCAGCGCTTCGACGGAGCGGTTCCTATCCCATCTCCGTGAGGCGATCGAGATGTTCCCGCGCGGCGACGGCCCCGCGGCCGTGGCACGATGCCCAGCCGTAGCCGACGTGATGGGAGGCATCGGCGAGGACGGCGGGGCGCTGGTTCTGACGGCAACCTTGGCGAAGTCGATCCTCGTGGCGTGCTGGCCCACCCGGTCGCCCGGCCTCCAACTGCGATGGCTCACCGAGGAAGGACAGGGGCCTGTTCGAGACGGCTTTCTGCCGGTGGACGCAGTGTTCGGCAACGGGTGCGATGCGACCTCGCTGCTGGCGCGCTGCAAGGAGACAGCCTGCGATTGGGCAGCCGCTTCCGTCCTGACGCTCCAACAGGCCGTTGCGACGGAACGCATCCCGCGGCCCATCGGCGGCTTGGCGATGCTCCTCCAGACCGATTTCCCAACTGACGCCGACTTCGCCCGACCGTGGGTCCAGGCGGCGGCGACGATCGACGCAGCGTGCAAAGCGCTCGGCGGCCTGACGGACCGTCTGAGACAGAGCCAGATCTGCGCGGCCGCCGTAGAGCACATCACGGGGCTCTACGCGATGCGGTTTCCGATGACGGCCCTATGCGGCCCCACCAAGGGCGCCTTGCTGCAACTCCGGTTCCACCCGCAGGTCCTCTGCCAACCGATGGAGTTGCCGCCCGACGTCGTCATCATGGCCGTGCGCACGCGGCTGACTCGGCCTGTCACGCGGCAACGCTTGATCGAGACGCGAACCTGCGCCGAGATGGGGCGTCGGATGATCTCGGAGTTGCAGCGCAGCGAAGGGATGCGCGTGGACGAGGCGTCGATCCGGTTGGCCGCGATCACGCCGGCCGAGTACGTGGATCGATATCGGGACCGCCTGCCGCAGAAGATTACGGGAGGGGCTTTCACGGTCCGCTTCGGCACGCTCCGCGGCTTGAACGGGAAGCCGGACCAGCGCGAAGTCTACAAGGTTCGGTCTCGGGCCGAGCATTACATCTACGAAAACCGCCGCGTCCACGAATTCGTCACCGATCTGGTCCGGGCGCGGCGGAGCCATCCGGTTGAAGCCTTGTCTCACGCCGGCGAGCTCATGTACGCCTCGCATTGGAGTCATAGCCAACGCTGCGGCATCGGCGGCGTTGAGCCCGACCAGATCGTGACGTGCATCCGCAAACGCGGTCCACAGAACGGCTTGTATGGCGCCAAGGTGACTGGCGGCGGCGAGGGCGGGGAGTTGGTCGTGTTGATGCGCGACGATGCCCGCTCGCATCAGGCGTTGTCTGAGGCTATTGCGGCGGCTCAGGCGGCCGGCCATCGTCCGATCACGACGTTCAACAGTTCGACGGGCGGCGCGGAGGACTTCCGATTGTCCAGCGTCGAAGGCTTGGTCGGCGTAGCCGGCTGAGCCCTCCGGCCGCGTTGCACATCCTCGGTCCCTGTTTGAAATCGACGATTGGTCGTGCTTTGAGATCCGCCGGCCTTGGCCGGCGGGTCGCCGCGGAGTGCTCGGTGCATGATCCTCGCCGACGGCGGCCATGCGTCGCGTTCAGACTGGATTCAGCGCTAGGTGAACCTGTAACGCACGGTGGAGATGACAGGGTGCAAGCGAGGTTCGGACGCGACGACCGCATCCGCCGAAGGCCCTCCTATGGTCGCGTCGCGCGGAATCGCTCCTGGGTCGCCTGATACTGCTCTTCGAGACGGGTCATCTTCTCCTCCGTCTCCGCGACGCGCTTCCCGAAGCGAACCTCCAAGTCCTTCGCCTCGATGGGAACCAGCGTAAGCTTGCCGGTCTTGATTCTCAGCACTCGGCCCTTGTCGTCGACGTAGACGTCGGACGGTTCCGTGGAAACGCCTTCCCGTTCTTCGATCCGAAACACCTTGCCCTCAACAGAAGCGCCGACAGGCAGTTGGCTGGGCCCCTTCAGTGTGACGGTTCGCAGGACCAATCCGGCCCGCTGGTGGTCGAACACCATGAAGCCGATCGTCCGTTTCGTGTCCAGGTCGTCCAGAAGCCTCGGCAGCACCCGGACAACGGCTCGCGGAGCGTAGGTCGGCGGCAGCCGAAGCGGTGGATTCTCCGTTGGCGGTTGGCCCAACTGGTAAGCTTGGCTGCTCAGTAGCACGTCGCCGTCGCGAAGACCCTCCTCCCACGCATTCTCCAAACGCTCCGGCAGGTCGCCCTTCGCCGGGATCAACGTGGTCACGCTCGTCTTCCATCGTTCGCTTCGCAGGTCGAAACCGACGAACAGGGTCGTCTGCGACCGACAGATGCGGCCGTCCGGCTCGAACGTCCAGCCGCGTTCCCGGACGCGCACCCCCGGCCGCTTCTTCCAGGCATAGTCGGCGCGTTCCACGCGCACCGCTCCGATCGGCTCATCCTCGAGCCGAATTTCGAAGAACTCGTCGGGGCCGATGGCCCGCTCCATCGCAGCCCGATTCAGACCCGACAACCAGGCTGCGCCTTCCTGCAGGGCTTCCTCGAACTTGCCTTCGCTGGACGCGTCCACGAGCAGCTTCAGAGAGCCGAGCACGAGTTGGAAGAGCGCCTCGCGCGACTGGCGGAGTTCGCTGGGCCCGTCATAAGTCAACACGATCTGGATGCCCGGCTCGGCCTGCACGATGCCGACCAGCCGCAGATGCTCGAAGCCCTCCGTCCAGATCAAGGCCGTCACGACGCCGCCGGCACGGCCTGCGACCTCCTGAACCTGTTGCGAGAGGATATCAACTCGGCTGTATTCCAGTTCGAGGCTCCGGGCTGTGCGCTGCAGCGTTTCCTCCATCGCCGCAGCCGGCTGTTTCTCGCCCGCGATCCTGTTGAGCCGCATCTCCTCCGTCCGGTTTTGGCTCACGGCGTTGACCATCCGCAGCAGACGGACGCCGCGCGACTCCCGCGCGAGCTGCCGATCCAGATCCCAGCCTCTGGGAGGGCGGATCGAGAAGCCGTACGTCCCGTCGACATAGGACGCCGCCAGCGCGTCTTCTGCCACGGCAGACTGCGTGGTCGCGGTTTGACCGGGCCGATCGGGCGCCGGTCCCATCACGATTGCCAACGGCCCGAGCAGCCACCCGATCGCCATCATCGCAGGACCCTCGCTGACGTGTTTTCGCGGTGTGCCGTTTTCCTGCAACCCTCAGGGGAGCGCGCTCGTCCCAGCCGCCATCATTCAAGCCAGGCTTCGTCGCGGCCGCTGATGGACCAAAGCCGATTATCGCCGTCCATTCGGACCTCACCGTCGCCCTCGACTTTGTACCCAAGGTTCTTGAGTGTCTCGGAGGTGCCGTGCGTGTCGGCCCACAGGACGCTGGAACGCTTCAGATGACGGTCATGGGCGGCCGTGCGATGTCCTTCTTCCTTGCCGGCCATCTCTCCGTTGGCTTGGTCGACGCGCGGCGGATCGAGGTTGAATCCTTCGTTCCCGTACATCTGCGGCGTGTTGCGCTCGTTGTTTCGGTACTCGGCACGGGCGTGCGTCGCGAACGACGCCGCCGTGCCCATGCAGTCGGCCACGGCGACCGTCTTCTCGGGACAGATCAACTGCGTCGCCGTCACGGGCCAGTTCTTGAACGAGAAGGGGTCAGAACTGTTGCGGAGTCGGGAGTTGCCGAGGAATTGGTAGTTGTAACCGTAGCTCCCGTTCCGCTCATCGGTCCAATCCGGAAACTCGGGGCATACGTAGACCTTGCTGGCGTAGTTCTGCTGATCGCTCGGCTCGCCGAACCGGTCGGTCAGACCTTTGCTTGCCAGGGGATCGTCAAACGGCGCGACGCCGACGTTGGCCCCCATCATCGCCAGGAAGGTCGGCCGATACTTCCAACCGCCGAGGATATAGGCTCGCCAATGGTCGTTGTCGAATTTCGGCAGTCGGCCGGGCAAGAGCTGGTCGCCGTGGTGGCTCGAGTACATCACCAAGCCCTGCCCGAGGTTTCGGAGGTTCGATAGGCAGATGGTCGCCCGGGTCTTCGCGCGAGCCAAACCCATCGAGGGAAGAAGCACGGCAATCAGGGCCGCGATGATCGAGACGACGACCAGCAGTTCGATCAGCGTGAAGCCGATGAATCGGCCGATGCACGATCGCGCGTGCACAGAGCGGTTGAACACAGGAGAGACTCTTTCCAGTTGACGGCTCGCTGACGGACCTCAAAGGTCGCTCCGGCGGCGCGTCCGGCTCGGAATCGACGCCGCCGTCATTCTATCAGATCGGACTTTCAGGAGCACGCATTGTTCGCTTCGCAGCCCGATATTGACGACGTTGATCGGCCGTCCGTTTGAATCGCCCGATATCCCTAAACTGCCGGGGCCGGCCGCCCGACCAATTTCTGTGACGACGCGCCCGGCCCCCCATCGCCGGCCGGGCAGTTACCAGGAGGCTATCATGCCGGACTGCATCATCCGATCTGACCGCCGACGCGACGAGCGCGTCGAGTCACGCGACGTGGCTCGCTGGAAGCGTCCCGGCCGAATCGAGGACCATAAGGCGTGGTTGGTGGATCGCTCCCGGTCGCGCCTTGGCTTCATGGCCGCCGCCGCCGCCGCGCCCGGCGTCGGCGAGATCCTCAACATCCGACAACTCGACCGCGACTGTTGGACGATCCTCGAGGACACGGTCCGCGTCGCGCGAACGACGCCCGCGGGCGACGACCTCGTGATGGTCGGTTGCACGCTCGCTTCGTAAACCGTCCAACAGAACCGGCGCGCAGCGCTCTCAATGCCCCGGAAGATGCTCGATCAACAGATCGACCTCGTCTTCCGAGTTGTAGAAATGTGGACTGACGCGGATGCGGCCCTGTCGCGCGGAGACGACCGTGCGGTACTCCTGCCGGAGATGGTTGACGATGCGGTCGTGGTCGTGCGAGTCCGAGACGAAGGCCACGATGCCGCTGGATTCGCCTGGCTGGCGAGGACTGACGACTCGATAGCCCTTTCGACGGACCCCTTGGCCAAGGCGATCGGTGAGCGACTGGCCGCGCCGCCAAACTTGATCGATGCCGATATCCAACAACCCGTCGATGGAAGCGCCCAAGGCCCAGATCCCGGCCATGTTGTAACTGCCGCACTCGAACCGCCGCGCGTCGTCGCGGAACTCCAGGCGATAGCTCGAGAAGTCCAGAGGATCCTTGACGCTCAGCCAGCCGACGCTCGAAGGCTGGAGCAGGCCGAGCAACTCGTGGCGGCAATAGAACAGGCCTGACCCCTCTGGGCCCAGCAGCCATTTGTGCCCGTCGGCGCTGAGAAAATCGATCTTCATCGCCCGCACGTCCATCGGAATGCACCCGAGCGACTGAATCGCATCGACGCAGAGCAGCACGCCGCGCTCCTGGCAGACGTGGCCGAGCGCAGCGAGGTCGGTGCGGAAGCCGCTGGCGAACTGAACGGACGAGACGCTGACCAACCGGGTTCGGTCGTCGATCAGTTCGACGAGTCGCTCCAAGGGAACGCGCCCCTTGTCCTCCGGCGCCATCTTCAGGCGCACGCCGTGCGACCGGAGGTGCATCCAGGGATAGATGTTGGCGGGAAACTCCACGCCGGTCGTGACAATGTTGTCCCCGTGCGAGAATTGCAGGCCGCCGGCCACGAGGCTGAGGCCTTCGCTCGTGTTCTTGATGAAGGCGATCTCTTCGGAATGACAATTCAGCAGCTTGGCCGCCGAACGACGAACGTCCTTGGAGACGGGGTAAATCCCGCCGCGCGCGTAGGCATGTTGCTGGGCTTCGTCGGTGAACCGCCGCAACGCGGCGGCCGCTCGACCGGACAGCGGCCCGACAGCCGCATGGTCCATGAAGCTATACTGCCGGACGATCGGCATCTCTTTGCGAATCGCTTCAAGGTCCATGATTCACGGCTCCGTCTGCATCGTTGCGCGGCCGGTCCTCAACGGATTTCTGACGCATCGTCGCGACAAACAGGTCTCCGTTGACAACCCTGACGGGTGGGTTTCCGTGCTGGCCCGTCGCGCTTGCCTCGCTTCGCGCCACATGTCTTCCGAAACCGCGCCGCCTTCCGTCAGGACGACATGTGGCGCGGTTTCGGAAGACA
>CAZERK010000015.1:0-8810 GCA_964514515.1 uncultured Planctomycetaceae bacterium | reverse complement strand
CACGAGGCCTTTCCATTAGAAGTCTACTCGCACGTGGCGGCGAATTCCAGACGGCTTCCGTGCGCCGCGCCCGTACGGCTGATTGCTCGCGCGGGACGCACGTTGACGAACTCGGGCGTCAGCGAGAGCGCCGATTGCGATGCAGCGCCGCGCGGTCCGGCGCGCCCAGCCCCATCGCCGCGCAGGGAGCAACGGCGTGAGCAAGGCATCGCGTTGGATGCGCGCACGGAGCGGTTCGGAAGACCGCGAGCAGAGGATCGGACTATCGGGGGTTATCGCAGTCGCCGCCGCCATCGTCCGGCGGCTGAGAGGCCGCCCAGCATCGTGCCGAACAGAACCAACATGCCCGGCTCGGGCAGCAGCGTTTGATCAGCCGGCGTGTCGGTCGTGGTCGCTTCGGACTGCGCGACGGATAGCGTGAGGCCGTCGCCCAGCGACAACTCTGACGGCAAGCCGTTGAGGGCCATTCCGATCGGGTCGGAACGGTAGGCGCTTTCGATCGCGTACTGCAGGAGAACCTGCATCTCCTCGCCGGTGAGCGCGCCGCCCGCTTCGAGCTTGGCCAGGAGTTCGTCCACGACCTTGTCTCGCTGGGCGGCGCCCGAGAAGACGCGGGGGCCGACGGCGCTGACGGTCGCGCCGATCGACTGCATCAACCCAGCCACCATGTCGAACGCGATGTTCCCGGACAGGTCGATCGGTCCCAGGTCGAAGTCCGTCACCTGCTCGTCATGCACCAGCACGCCGTCGGCCGTGTAGCTGCCGACGTTCGTGAACCGGACCTCGATGTCGTAGAAGCCCAGGGCGTTTAAACGCCCGCTGCTGTCCACCAGCACGTTGCCGCTCCATTCAAAATCCTGCACGCCCGTGTTGAGCGTTACGGTGTAGGCGATCGGAGCGGGCGAGAAGTTGGAGACGCCGCTGAATTGGTTGTAGTCCCGCTGCCCCGTCTGAGCGTCAAAAAAGACTTCTGGTATCAACCGCGTGGTGAAACCCACGCGGCTGTGGATGCCGATGGGCTGCCCGGACGCAAGGACTGCGGGATCGAGCCCCAACTCGACCTTCAACGGTCCGAGGTCCACGGTGTTGGTGTTACCGTACGAATCCGGCCCAAAGAAGCGATAGGATTCCCACGTGTAGCCCGCACCATCGCGGTTGTATTCAAGCCGCTGACTGAATTGGTTGTAGTCGTAGAGAGGACCGCCTTGCGGATTGGAGACGAACAGGTGCTTTCCTGCGTACTCGGAGCCTCTGAAGAGGAACTGCTGAAGCTCCCGGTCAGCCTTCGCGCTGGAAGGAGCGGCCAACATGGCGGTGGCAAACGCGGCCAAAGCAATGGGGGTCAAGCGACGCGGTTGCATGGCATTCCTCCGAGCTTCAGACTGCCCGTCGCGGCCGCAAGGCATCACGACGCGGCAGCGTCTCGACGTAGCGGACACAGCGGCCATCCCGAGCGTGCTAGCACGCCGGGGCCGCCCGCAAGCCCATCTGTCTGCAGAGATATCGGCCTGATGTTGGGCTCGGATGAACGAACACGCCGTCGTCGGCTGGAGTTTCTGGCGGCGTCAAACGCCCGATAATACGAAGCCTGCGAAGGGTAGGGTGACGCTGTCTCAGTTGCCCTTTTCGAGGACCGTCCAGGAGGTGTGCCTGTCTTGGCGGTCCGGCATGCACGAGCTCGAAGAAAAAGCCCCCGGCCAAGACCGAGGGCGCTCAGAAGACCGTCAGAATCGTGGGTCGGTCTCAGGCCGGCCGTCGCGCCGCCAAGCCGTCATCGGCCCATTGCGGAGAGGGTTGGAAACGCTTCCGCTTCCGCCTCCTCTTGGATGATGATCGTCGGCTTGATCAGGATCAGCAGAATCTGATCGTCCTTCACGTTGGACGTATTGGAAAACGCCCGCTTGAGAATCGGTATGCGCGAGAGGATCGGAACGCCGGCGTCCACGTCGCGTTCTCCGGACAGCTTGAGGCCACCGATCAGAAGCGTTCCACCATCTGGCACGGAAACCGTCGTTCGAATCTGCTGCGTCGTCTGCGTCGCCAACTCGACGAAACCGGAGCCGACCGTCGTCGATCCGGCGAAGAACACGGTTCGGAAGTCGCCGGTGACGCGCGTGAACGTGCGGACGGTCATCGTGACGTATCGGCGGTCGGCCGAGACCGTCGCCTGCACGTCCAGCGAGCGGCCCGTCAAAGCCGTGTCCACGTTCGGCAGAAACGCCCCGGCGTTGTCGCCGATGATCGGCGTGAGGGCGGCGATGTAGTCCTGCTCGACGAACGCCTCGAACGTTGCCCGCTGCCCGTTGAAGAGAACCAGGCGCGGGGCGTCGAGGTCGCTGGAGCGGCGATCCACCTGCGACGCCCGCAGCAGGAAGTCCACCTGGATGTTGTCCAAGAAGCTGCCAAACACCTGGAAGGCGGGGCTCTGGTTCACCAAGCTGCCCAACGACCCGGGGATGTTGGTGTCGCTGGGCGACGCCAACTCCATCGTGTTGTTGACCAGCGGCATCGGCGTCATGCGGCTGCTGTGCGGCCCGATGTCTCCGACCGCGGGGACCATGCCGGGCTGACCGTAGGGAGAGGCGAACGGCTGCGTCGGGATCGTATAGCCTGTCCCGCCCGGCGCCAGCGGCGTGAAACCGTTCCGTACGAACTGCCGCGGCACGAGAACGGGGTTCCCGGTCGTCGGATCCGAAATCGTCGTGCGGTCGTAGCCCGCGTTGCCGCTGTTGAGCACCACGTCCAGATCGACGCCGATCTGCTCCAGCCAGTTGCGCGAGATCGTGATGTACCGAGCCTCAACGGCAATCTGGAGCGCCCGCGCCCGTCGGAGTTCCTGCAGTAAGTTGGCCAGTTGCGAATGGGCCGCCGCCGTTTGCGTGACGACGATCTGTTGGTTCAGGGACTGCAGCGCGCCGACGTTGCCGCCCGCATCGCGCCAGCTATCAGGCTCGATCGTGTTTTGGATCAGCTCGATGATCGGTTGCAGCGGATCGTCGACCTCTGCCGCCTCGAACTCGTCACCGCCGCCGCCGCCGCCGAAGAGGCCCTGGCTTCCCTGGGAGGCGCCGCCTTGGCCTTGGAGATAGCGGCCGCCGCCGATGCCGCCCTCCTGCGCTTGCTGCCCCACCTGGTCCAGGTTGATTTGTCGGCCCCGGAAGGTCGGTACGGTGATCAGCAAGTCCTGGACGTTATAGACCCGCGTCAGCGTCTTGCGGCTGAGGTCTTCCCGGGTCGAGATTTGGATGACGCCCTCATCGATCGTGTACCCAAGGTCCGTCTCGCCAGCGCCGACGTGCTCGAGGATCAGCGCCAACGCCTTCTCGAACCGGACGTTGGAGAGACGCAGGCTAACCTCAGCGTCCCGCTCGATCGCCGCCGCCTCCAGGGCCATCCAGTTCGGCACGATGTTCAGGCCCGTCAAGCTTCGCAGGTTGTCGATGACCTGAGCGAACTCCTGGGCGTCGTACCTCAGTTCCGGCGCGGATTCCTGGAGCTTTCGCCGCACGGCCCGATCGGCCTCCGACTCCGCGGCGCCGGCCTCGCCGATGCGCTTGGCGCTGATCTCCGGCCAGTTCTTCGGATACCGAAGGTGCTCGTGCCAGGGGATCATGGCTTCGTCGTTCTCGATGAGCAGCCCCTGGATCTCGCTGTGTCGATCCCGGACCGCCTGACGATCGCGGATGGCCATCGCCAGATCCTCGAGCGTCTCCCGCATCCAGGCGGCTTGGTCGTTGTCGGGATCGATCGTTAGGATTTGTTCCAGCACCTGGATGGCGTCCTCGTAGCGCTGCTCCTTGCGGAGCTCGCTCGCCTGATCCATCAAGCCGTTGATCTGCCGCTGCTTCGTGGCAGCGATGCGCTCGATGCGTTCGCGCTCTCGCTCGGCGATCTCGGCGTGCTTCCGCTGGACTTCCTGTTCCTGCCACAGCCGCTCTTCCTCTGCGATGTAACTCTCCAAGGCGGCGGCCTGATTCACATAGCTCTCGTAAACATCGTCGCTGGAGGCATACCGGCGATTGAGCTCCAACGTCTGCTTGGCGTAGTCCATCAAACGGTGCGCCTCGGGGAAGTCCTCCTTCAGCACGGCCTTGCGGATGTCGTGTTCCGCGTCCGTGTACGTCCTCACGGCCTGCTGCCAGAGGAGGTCGTACTCCTCCGCCAATTGCGAAAGGAGCGACGACTGCCCGAGCTTCTTCTGCGGTGCAGCGGCCGGTTTCGCCTCGACGTTGAGGTCCTTGAGCTTCGCCGCCGCCTGTGCCTTGACGTCCTTCGACGCATACGCGTTGGCGAGGACGTCCTCCAGGAGCCGCTTGGCCTTCTCGGCGTCCTTCGCCTTCATGGCGGCGTCCGCCTCATCAAGGCGGCGCTGCGCCTCAGCCGCGCCGTCGATCGCTGCACGACAGAGGCTCGTGTACCGCTGGTGCTGAACCTGGAGATCCTCGTCTCCGAGGGCGCTCTCATCCAGACGCTTGAGGAGATCGGCCGACGCCTGGTAGTCGCCTGCGTCGAACAGCTTGATCGCCTCTTTGAGTTGGTCTTTCGCCGAAGGGTCATCCGCCCATGCCTGACCGGCGCTCACCACCAACGAAACCAGCAGTGAGCAGCAGATTAAGCGGAGTCGCATCATGGCATTCTCCTCGCAAGCAACTCGTCCGCCTTCCTTCAGGAAGAATCGGCGGCCTGTCCATCATGCTCCGTCCGTATGTGGTGCCGTACCACTTCGTGGAGGGTTGGCGCGCGTTCCTTCGCGGTTCTTTGCAGATCGGGCGGTTCGGGGCCTCGTAAGGGGGGAAGTATCGTTTTACACCGGAGTGCCCGCCCAAATCTGCTCACGCCGTTGTGCTACTAGAATGTACGCCGGTCAGGCCGTTTTTGCAAGCCCTGCGGCCGCAAGTCTTCGCGTGGGGGACGCCCGTCCGGCATGGTCTTGTCGGGCCCTCGTTCGTCGACGTCGCATAACGGTGAACGACGCACGTCCGTGTTTCCCGCTCTGACCGGCAACGTCGCCGTATCGGCCTTCTACGCGTTCGCCGCCGCATCGGTCGGATTTCTTTGAGAGCCCTCGGCCTTGACCGAGGGGTGGCAGCGCCAGCCGAGTCGCGCCCCCCCGCGCGATAGAGGTTGCCTGGCATGAGGGGGCTCCTCGGAGGCAGGAGCTACCCGCCGGCCAAGGCCGGCGGCTCTCAACACGCCATCGAGGGAAGTCGGCCCCCCGTCGGTCCTCCTTGCACGGCGTCGCGAAGACTGAAATCCGGTGCTTGTCGGCGTGGTCAGACAGCTCGCTGTGTTGCTGTGGGCGTTGGCATTCAACGCCGGGTTGGTTCCGTGCTGACAGGTGGGGATGGGCCATGGGAACGAGGCACATATAGGACGCAGTTGAGCAAGGGGCTGTTTCACGGGGGCGAATGCGACCATCGCGCGTTTGTTGCGGTACAGACGGCACATTTTGACGCCGATAATTTGCTTCTTGCCA
The DNA here is from genome assembly GCA_964514515.1 of uncultured Planctomycetaceae bacterium. Lineage (GTDB taxonomy): Bacteria > Planctomycetota > Phycisphaerae > UBA1845 > UTPLA1 > CAZERK01. The sequence continues at coordinate 3,334 of CAZERK010000015.1, read as the reverse complement.
GTATTGGTGTTATATTTAACGGTCTTTCATTTTTTCCCGCTTGTGGGGATGACCAGCGAGGCGGCTCTGAAACCACGTGCTTTTCTAGTTCTGAGCAGCAACTAATCAAGACAAGCTTGGGTCGGGAGGGCTTGTGTCCGGAAGGACATCCCTATCGGTTGTTGAGCAGGTTCGTCAGGCGAATGACATCGTGGACGTCATCTCGGCGCACGTGTCGCTTCGTCGAGCCGGCCGCGGTCTCAAGGGCTTGTGCCCTTTTCACAAGGAGAAAACCCCTTCCTTTACGGTGGCGCCCGATAAGCAAATCTACCATTGCTTCGGATGCGGCGCCGGCGGCGACGTATTCAAGTTCATCCAGCAGCGTGAGAATGTCGGCTTTTCCGAAGCCCTCGCGATCCTAGCGGCGCGAGCCGGCATCACCCTACCGGACAGCGACTCGTCATCTGCGGCGGCCGATGGCCCGTCCAAGGTTGATCTGGAGAGAATCAACCGGTGGGCCTCCCGCTGGTTTCAGGATCAGCTTCGAAGCCAGGCAGGTCAGAGGGTGCGGCAGTACCTCGTCGACCGAGGCATCAGCCGCTCGTCCGTGGAGAAATTCGGCCTCGGCTTTGCGCCTGAGAGTTGGGGCGCTCTGTCTGCCGCCGCGAGGGCCGATAACGTCTCTTCCGAGTTGCTGACGGCCGCCGGACTGGCCAAGCAGCGCGAGGACGGCACGCTCTACGATGCGTTCCGCAACCGCCTGATGTTCCCGATTTGCGACGCCATGAATCGGGTCCTGGGGTTTGGCGGGCGGACGCTGGGCGATGATTCGGCGAAGTATCTGAATTCGCCACAGAACATCCTGTTTGACAAGAGCCGCTGCCTGTTCGGGATCGCGACGGCCAGGGAGGCCTTCGCCCAGCTTCGTCGGGCCGTCGTCGTCGAGGGGTACACGGATTGCATCCTGTGCCAGCAGCACGGTTTCGTGAACACGGTCGCGACGTTGGGCACGGCCCTCACGCCAGAGCACGTCCGCTCGCTGCATCGCTACGTCGACGAGGTCGTCCTGGTTTTTGATTCGGATGAGGCCGGTCGCCGGGCCGCGGACAACTCGCTGCAACTGTTCCTCACCGAGCAGTTGGACGTGAAAGTCACGTGCGTCCCAGGAGCGAAAGACCCCGCGGAACTGCTCGCCGGGGGCGGAGACGCGGCATTTGAGGCCGTTTTGACCTCTGCAACCGACGCGCTAGAATTCAAGTGGAATCAGGTTCAGCGGCGGTATCAGACCGCCGCCACGCGTCCGGACCGTCGGCGAGCGGTCGAGGAGTTCTTGGAGCTCATCGCGCGATCGGCGGAAGTCCGGACTTTGGACCCTATCCAACGGGGGTTGATACTCAACCAAGTTGGGAAGCTACTTGGCCTCTCCGGCCAGGACGTGGGCCGTCAATTGGATATCGTGGCACGGCGATTGCGGGCTCCTGCGGTCGCCGACCGGCAGGCTGCCGTCGCCTCGGCGGCCCGAACGAGCGGCGCCGGCGCGACCGCGATGCAGGAGATTCTGGAGGTCTTGCTGAACGAGCCGGACCGCTTTCAGGCCGCGGCGAACGTCTACGATCCGGAGCTTCTGGCGCAGCCGGACGACGCGGCCATCGCGAAGGCGATTGCGGAATTGGCCCAGACGGCTCCGGCGTTCACCGTGTCCGACGTCATCGGCCGGTTCGAGTCGGTCAGGGTTTCGGGCAGGGTGTTGGCGTTGCAGGTCGCCGGCGAGCAGCGGGGGAACTATGCCGCCACGATGGACGGCGCCGTGCAGCGATTGAACGGTCTTCGGGAGTTGCAAGAAGCCCAGGCTTTGGAAGCCCGGTTGCGAGCGATGCCGCCGGCCGACGCCGCCGTGAGCGCGTCGGCGGAGGAGCGTTCTGTGGTAGAGGCCGCCGGCCGGGCCGCCCGTGGCGTCCGCCAGTTTGCGGCGAGGAAGCACCTGGCCTCGCCCGCCTCCTCGGGTTTGGAGGGCGGCGCCTCGCAGCGTGTCGGGTGACACAGCTTTGGCATTGTGCGGGTTGGGGCAGGAAGCGGCGTGGGCCGGACGAGCGGGACGGGCCAGCCGGGGAATGGAAGCCGGTCGTCGCGGGAGGCGACGGCTGCATCGGAAAACGGATTGTGTGGGCCGGGTCGGCGATGAGCCGTCCGGCGGCGGAAACTGCAGTTTCGGAGCCGCATAGCATGACGCGAGTGACCAGCAAGCAGGCGCCTCAGCAGGCAGCACGGCCGAAGCGATCCGACGCTTCGGATGCCCTGGAGATCAGCTTGAACGAGCTGACCACGAAGGGCCGGCAGCAGGGCTTTCTGACGTGGGAAGAATTGAACTACGCCCTGCCCGACGACGCGATTCAGCCCGATCGGCTGGAGGCGATCTTGCAGAGGTTCGAAGAGTTCGGCATCGACATGATTGACGAGGCCGAGGCGCAGAAGACGGGTTTCGGCGAGGAGGCCGCCAAGAAGACCCGCAGCGCCGATACGGTCAGCGCGGAGGAGGAAGTCGTCGCCGAAGCGCCCAGTCGGCGCATCGACGATCCGGTCCGCATGTATCTGACCCAGATGGGTGAGATTCCGCTGCTGACCCGGAGCCGTGAAATCGCGCTGGCCAAGAAGATCGAGCTGACGCGGATGGCCTTTCGGCGGATGGTCCTCGAATGCGATTGCAGCATCACGGCGGCCGTCGAGTTGCTGCAGATGGTCAAGGAGGGCACGCTGCCCTTCGACCGCACGATGAAAATCTCCAGCGGTGAGAACCAGGCCAAGCAGGCGGTGCTCCTGCGGCTGCCGCCGAACCTCGCGACTGTCAAGAAGCTGGCGCAATGGAACCAGCTCGACTGGGAGAAGGTGCGGGACGGCCGCCTGAAGGCGGACGAGGCGGCGGCGACGCGCCGGCGGATCGCCCGTCGCTCGCGGAAGGCGGTGGCCCTGCTGGAGGAACTCGCGCTGCGGACCAGCAAGATCACGCCGATGATGCGCAAGCTCTACGCGATGTCCGACAAGATGGTGGAGTTGGGTCGACGCCTGTCGGACGCCAAGGCGCTGGCATCGACGCCGGCTGAAGAAGTGGAGGCCATGCGCGACGAGTTGGCCGGCCTCCAGGACCTCGTGCTGGAATCGCCCGAGCTGCTCCGCAAGCGCGTCGCGATGATTCGCCGCGTCTTCGCCGAGTACGAGGACGCCAAGCGCAAGCTGTCCGGCGGCAATCTCCGCCTCGTCGTCTCCATCGCCAAGAAATACCGCAACCGGGGGCTGCCGTTCCTCGACATCATCCAGGAAGGCAACACGGGCCTGATGCGGGCCGTCGACAAGTACGAGT
>CAZERK010000014.1:2735-18505 GCA_964514515.1 uncultured Planctomycetaceae bacterium | reverse complement strand
TAGAGGCCGGTGGGGTGGCCGAGGAAGGTTCGTTCGCGAGGCTCTTGGGGCCCGGACGCGGCGGGCGACGCTCCTGTTTGGGACATCCGCTGATCCTCAGTCGCTGATGACTCTCGGCGAGAACGATCGTCTGGCGATCAGGGCGACAAGCATAGCGAAACCGGCCGGCCTCCGCGAGCCCCTCGCCGAGTACGCCTGGTCTTCCGCCAACGACGACACGAGGTCTGAGGCGCTCGTCCTGTGCCCGAACCTCCGCACGCGCGACCTGACGCTGCGGTTATGGCAGTTCACGGTTGCGTGCACCCGTAGCGGCCCATCCGCAGCGGCGGATCGGCCGTCTTCTCCGCGCTCCGGCCGAGCAGGAGCTCGGCCGCTACCTAGCACGAAGCCGCATGCGACCGTGAAACGCCATGTCTGCCCCACGTCTCTGCACACGAGACTGGACGCTGCAGTCAGCCTCGCCGGCGTTCTTCGCGTTTCTGGCAGAGCGTGTTTCGGGAGAAGCGGCCGGAGACGAAGGGCGGTTTCCGCTTGAAACAGATGACGTGGATGAGGACGATAGAGATGGGGCGTATATGAAAAGGGCATCCGGGATGACGCCGGACGGCCGGACGGCGGGAGCCGTGCGGCTTGGTCTGCGGTGCCGGGGTCGGGGAACAGGAGGCGAAGATGGACGCCAAACAGCACGGCATTGCGCTGCGGCGTGCAGCGATGGAGGGGGCGATCTTGCTGGCGGCGGGGCTGCTGGCGACGCCCACGAACGCCGAACGCACGATCACCGATGCGGCGTACCTCGACAAGCTGCGCGGCATGTGGTTCGGCCAACTCATCGGCAACCACACCGGCCGACCGTTTGAGGGCCAGTACTGCACGCGCGAGGCTGCTCCCGACAGCGCCTTCGCCTGGGTCATCAAGACCAGCTATGCGGACCCCTGGACCGGCGACGACGACACCAGCTTCGAGTACCTGTACCTGCATTGTCTGGAGACGTACGGCTTGGACCCCAGCTTCGGGCAGATTCAAAGCGAATGGGACGCCCACGTTTCCCTCTCCGGAATCTACATCGCCAACCGACAAGCAAAGTTCCTGATGACGCACGGCTTCGCCGCCCCGTTGACAGGCTCTTACCGGTACAACATGCACGCCTACGCCATCGATTCGCAGATTACGACGGAGAGCCTGGGCGCTCTCTCGCCCGGCATCCGGCAATGGGCGATCGAGAGCGCTGGAAAGTTCGGCGGCGTGACCAACGAGGGGTTCTCGCTGCACGCCGCGGAGTTCTATGCGGCGATGTACGCCGCGGCGGCGTTCGAGAGCGACGTCGAGACGGTGGTGGCGCTGGGACAGGCCTCGATCCCAACCAGCTCGCGCACCTGGCGGGCGATCCAGGACGTCCGCGACTGGTGTGCGGAGGACATGGCTGATGAGGCGCCCGACTGGCGCGAGACCCGACGGAAGATCTACGACGACTACCATGGCGCCTACGACCATGGCCGGTATCGCTATTGGATTGAATCTACGATTAACGTTGCCAATACGGTGCTCGCCCTGCTGTACGGTGGGGGCGACTTCGAGGAGACGGTGCGCATCGCGGTGCTGGCCGGCTACGACGCGGATTGCAATCCCGCCACGGCTGGCGGACTGATCGGCATGATGCAGGGTTATGATGCCTTGCCCACGGATCTGACCGGCCCATCGACGGATTGGTACAGGGTGCTCTACCGGCCCGGCCTGCCTGAGTACGACACCATCTCGGGCATCGCCACGCGGTTGCGTGCCGTGGCCGAGCAGGTGATCGTGGCCAACGGTGGAACCGTCGGCGGCGTCTACACGCTGCCGGATGCTGATCCCGTGGCGCCCGAGCCGGAGTTGCCCGACCCTTCCGGGCCAACGGACCTCGTCGCGGCCGTCCTCAACGCCGGCGGGACGGTCGGCGTCAGCGCGAGCATCGACAAACACAATCCAGCCGAGGACCGAGACGATCTGGAGAGCATCATCGATGGGATCGTCGATCTACGCTATGACGGTCATCTTCCGTACGAAACCTACGACGGCGAGAACGAGCAACCGGCCGGCGGAGACTTCTATCAGATCACGTTCTCCTGCTTCGTTCGGTTGGATTCGCTGACGTACTATGAAGGCGACATCCGATGGGATGGCATCAATAACGACCCCAGAGTCAACGAGCCGTGGGGAGGGTATTTCCTCAACCTGTCGGTCGAAGTGCGCACGGCGCAGGGCTGGGCGCAGGCGCAGGACCTCCAGTTGAGCGAGCCACTCGATCCATACGCGCTCTACCAAGTAATCGATCTGAGCTTCGATCCCATCGTCGCGGACGCCGTGCGGATTCGCGGCGACGCCGGCGGCGCGCGCCAATATACGGCGATCGTCGAGCTCGTTTGCCGCGGCGCTCTTGCGTGCGATTTCAATGGCGACAACGCGGTTGACCTCACCGACGTCCCCGCATTCGTGGGGGTTCTTCTTGGCCTCGAAACCGATCCGCTCGCCGTGGTCACGGCGGATGCCAACGGCGACGGCGTAGCGGACGGCCGAGACATCCAGCCCTTTGCGCAGGCGGCGATCGGAGGGTCATAGCCGGTCGCGCCAACATCGGAGCCGAGTCTTGTGAAGTCGGGCACCGCCTTCACAGACGGTGGCACCGAACGCGGCGCGCAGCGAGCTTGGTTTGACTCGTGCCGACGCGGGACCTAAGCTGCGGCATCGCGTGCGGGCATCCGGCCGCAGCGGGCATCGGGCAGCCCTTTCGATTTGAACGACGGGATTCTCCTCGGTCGACCGTCATGCAAAGCGCACAGACGACAGGTTCGACAGGTCGCGTGCTGGTTACCGGCGCCAGCGGGTTCGTCGGCCGGGCCGTGGTGCGCGAGCTGTTGGAACGGGGGCGGACGCCCGTCTGTCTGGTGCGTGATCGGGCGGGGCTTCGCGACATCCTGCCCGGAGCGAGCCTTCGAGATGTCCAGCCCGAGGCCGGGGCGGGTCGCGCGACGGTTGTCGTCGGCGACCTGTTCGACGAAGACGCCTTGGCTGAGGCGGCTCGCGGCGTGGAGGCGGCTATCCATCTCGTCGGCATCATCCTAGAGAGCCGGCGGCGCGGTCAGACGTTCGAGCGGGTCCACGTCGCGGGGACGCAGCGCGTGCTGGCGGCGTGCAAGGCGGCCGGCGTGCGGCGCGTCGTACACATGTCGGCCCTCGGCGCCCGGCCCGACGCGGTCAGCACCTATCACAAAACGAAATGGGCGGCGGAATGCTGCGTCCGCGAGAGCGGGCTGGATTGGACGATCTTCCGGCCGAGCGTCATCCACGGTCCCGACGGCGAGTTCATGAAGATGCTGCGGCGGTTCGTCCGCGATCTGACCGTGCCGGCGTTCGGGTTCATCCCCAAGCCCTTTCTGATCGTCCCGTGCTTCGGCGACGGCCAGAACAAGTTGCAGCCCGTATCCGTCCTGGACGTGGCGCATTGCTTCGCGGCGGCCGTCTCGCTGCAGCGGACGATCGGGCAGACCTATGAGCTGGGCGGGCCGGAAGCCATGACCTGGCGGGAGCTTTATCGCGTCTGCCGCGAGCGTATCCCCGGCGCCCGGCGATGGAAGCCGACCATCGGCGTGCCGCTGCCGCTGGCGCATCTGGCGGCGCTGACGGTCATGAAGCTGCCGATCATGCCGCCGTATATGCGGTTCAACGTGGACCAGGTGCAGATGTCGCAGGAGGACAGCGTATGCGACGTCCGTCCGGTCGAGGAGACGTTCGGCATCAGGCTCCGCGACTTCCGCACGGAGTTGGAGCAGTATGCGGATCGAATCGAATAGCAACGACGCTGTCGTAGCGGCCGACCTCCCGGTCGGCCGTCTTGCTACGAGCTGCTCTGTTCGCGGTCGGTCCGGCGGCTGTCCGCGTCGTTGTTGAAGGAGCGCTTTCTTGGCGAACGGCCGACCGGGAGGTCGGCCGCTACGAAGCAGCCACGCTGTTGCAGGGTCAGTCCGCGTTGCAGTGCGTCGGCATCGTTGCTCGCCGTCGCTGTCTTCGGCCGGTGTCAAGGTACGCAAGCCTCATCGCTCGCGGTGGATCGTCCACGCGGGACCAGCGTAGCGGGGCTCGATGGCGGAGGCGGTGGCCAGTTCCTCGTCTTGCCAGGCGCCTTGCACAAAGCGCACGCCCAGGGCTCGCTCGAAGGCCGGCAGGAGGCGGTCGGAGGCGTCGGAGAAGCTGACGGGACGCCCGGCGAGGCCGGACCACGTTGCGACGAGTTGCTGGGGATAGCGGCTGTCGAGCATGATCGAGCCGTGCTGGAGGATGGCGGTCCTCGTTCGGCGTTGGGCGGAGCCGGCGAGCTTGGAGTAGCCGCGCGGGCCCTGCGGGTGGGCGACGACGACGTCGAGCCCGTGACGGCGCTCGAAGCAAAAGAAGGGGCCGCGCTGGCTGCCAGCGTCGCAGGCGGTGTTGTCGCAGCCGAGTAGGCGAGCGCCGCACCCGACGGCTGCAATCACGGCCTGGTGCGCCAGCGTGTAGAGCTGGTTGGGCCGGCCCTTGACGAGCGCGTGCGCCAGCCCGATGACGATCGAATAGGTCAGTTCGAGGTCGTGCAGGATCGCGCCGCCGCCCGTCGTTCGCCGTACGACGGCTAGTTCGCCCGCCGGCGGGGGCATCGACCGGTACTCCGAATAGTCCTGGAAGTAGCCGAGCGAGACCGTCGCAGGGCGCCACGCATAGAAGCGAAGCGTCGGCGGCGTCGCGTCGTCGGTGCAGGCCTGCAACAGGGCCTCGTCGCGGGCCATGTTGGCTGGGCCGGGCAACGGGGGATCAACAAGCCAACGCGCGGATTGCATGGCGGCCCATCATAGCACGGTGGTCACCGACGGCTCCAGGAGCGGTTTGGGAAACGGCAGCCTCGCTGGGCGTGAAGTTCTTTCCAGCCGTCCTGCGAAGTCGTATCGTCTGAGGACATGGTGATCGTCTCGACGACGATGTGCTATCCGAGCCCGGCTGCGCCGGCGCAGGGCGTATTCGTGTGGCGGCGACTTCGGGAGATTCATCGCAGGATGCCGCTGAGCGTCGTCGCGCCGACGCCTTGGTTTCCCATCCTACGGCCCTTGAAGAGCAGCGGGTCGGCCGACGATCCGGCCTTCACGTCGTTTTGTGCGTTGGAGCCGTCGCGTCGACCGGACAGCGTTTACAGACAGGACCAGGTCAAGGCGGAGGCAACGGTTGAGGTCCAGGTGAAGGACGAGGCGGAGGAGCCGCCGGTCTGCCGCCCGAGGATGTTCTACCTGCCGGGCGTGCTCAAGGTCCTCGATGCCGCGTTCTACGCCCGGTCGCTGCGGCAGGGATTGCGTCAGGCGTTGGGCGGCGCGAAGCCGGACTTGATCGATGCGCATTTCGAATGGCCCGACGGCGTGGGGGCGTATCACGTCGCTCGGGAAATCGGCGCGGCCTTCGTCTGTACGTTGCGGGGCAAGCTGGTCAGCCAGGCGGCGATACCCGCCAAGCGACGCCGGATTCGCGAGATGCTGCTCGGAGCCGATGCGCTGATCGCCGTATCGCAGTCCCTGGCCGATCTGGCCAACGAGATCGCGGGACGTGACCTGTCGGTTCGGGTGATTCCGAACGGGATCGACCCGACGGTCTTCCGGCGGTTTGCGATGAACGCCGACGAGACAGCCGCCCTTCGAGCGGAGTTGGGTTGGGAGCCGAACGCCCGATACGTCGTTTCCGTGGGGCACCTACAGGCGCTCAAGGGCTTTCATCGACTCGTCGAGGTCTGGCCGGCGGTCCGGCGTCGGGCGGGCGACGTGCGTCTCATCCTGGTGGGAGGGCCGGCAGGCGAGCCTGGGTACGAGCGACGATTGGGAACGATGATCCGGCAGTTGGGGCTTGGCGGTGGCGAGGCAGTTGGGGGCCGGGTATACGCATCGAAGTCCCGAACACGTTCGAGCGGTGGCAGCCGCGAGGCGGCGGGCTGGCCGGTACGCGCATCGGATTATCGTACTTGCCCGCGCGGCGGCGGCGACGAGGCGGCCGGGTTCCGGGCACGCGCATCGAAATCCCGAACACGTCCAGTAGACGTCGGCGGCGAGACGGGAGAATGCAGGACGTCTGGGAGCGTGACAGTGCTCGGCCGGGTGCCGCCGACGGGGGTCGCGCGCCTGCTGAGCGCAGCAGACGTGTTCGCGCTAGCAAGCCGGTCCGAGGGCTGGTGCAACGCAATCGCCGAAGCGCTGGCGTGCGGATGCCCCGTCGTGGCGACGGACGTCGGGGGCAACGGCGAGTTGATCTGCGACGCGGCCTTGGGGCGGTTAACGCCGTTGGGCGATCGGGAGGCGCTGGCAGGGGCGGTTTGCGAGGCGCTGGCGGCCCGTTGGGATCGGGACCGGATTGCCCATGCCGGCGGGCGGCGAGATTGGCGGCAGGTTGCGGGGGAATGCGTCGATGTATTCATGTCGGCGATGCGCCGTCGCACGCATCGTTGAGGACGCGTTCGCGACGGGCGGTGCGATGGCGTCTCCGTACGGTTCTTCCGGCAAGCGAACTTGCTTCGCGGTGTCGTTTTGCACCCTCTCCCTATCAGGGAGAGGGTTGGGGTGAGGGCTGATGCGGCCGTTTGAGCCCCCTCACCCTTGCCCTCTCCCCCAAAGGGGGGAGAGGGAATCAGAGGCGAGCCGCCCGGTCATCACCGCGTTCGCGTGCACCGTTGCGGCATGCATGATGCAGTACGCGCCGGGCAGGAAGCCACGATGATCGAAGACCGCAACATCGTCTGTTTCGCCAGCAACTGGTTCTACGATCCGACCAGCAAGCATCATCTGATGCGGCTGCTGGCGGAACGCAACCACGTCGTCTGGGTGAACTACCACGGTTCGCGTCGGCCGCGGGTCTCGACGGCGGATGCGGGAGCGGCGGCGGCGAAGCTCCGACAGGTTATCCAGGGGCCGCGGCGCGTCGCCGAGAACATCACGGTCGTGACGCCGCTTGTCGTTCCCGTTCCTGGCAGCCGGGCGGCCTCCTTCGTCAATCGCCGGTTGCTGACGCGGCAGATACGGTCGGTCTTGCGGGACTTGCCGTCTCGGCCCGTGCAGCTCTGGACGTTTGCCCCGGACGTGGACTATGCGTGCGGGCAATTCGGGGAAGAATGCGTCGTTTACTACTGCGTCGACGAGTTCAGCCAGTTCTCCGGCTACGATGCCGCCGCCATCCGAGAGGCGGAAAAGCGGCTGGCGCATCGGGCGGACCTAGTCGTCACGACGTCAACGGCTTTGTACGAGTCTAAGCGGTTCTTCAATACCCGGACCGTCCTCGTGACGCACGGCGTGGACCTCGCGCACTTCGCGAAGGCAACGGCGCCGGAAACGGCGGTCCCGCAGGACGTGGCGGGGTTGCCTCGGCCGATCTTCGGCTTCTGGGGCTTGATCCAGGACTGGCTGGACGTGCCGCTGATCGCCCGACTGGCCCAGGCGCGGCCGGACGCCTCGATTGTGCTGATCGGCGAAGCGGCGACGGATGTTTCGGTTCTGTCGTCGCTGCCCAACGTTCACCTGTTGGGGCGGCGGCCCTACGAGCAACTGCCCGCCTACGCCAAGGCCTTCGATGCGGGACTGATCCCGTTTTGCGTGAACGAGCTGACGCGGGCGGTGAACCCGATCAAGCTCCGCGAGTACCTGTCAGCGGGGCTGCCGGTCGTCTCGACGGCGCTGCCGGAGGTAGAGCGATACGGGAGCCTGGCGCGCGTCGCCCGCGACGCCGAAGCGTTCATCCAAGCGTGCGATACGGCGGCGGCCCCTGATGCGGGCGAGCGCACGTTCTCAGCCCGGTTCATGCGGCAGAACGCGATGCGAGAGGAGACCTGGGAGGCCAAGCTTGCCGAGGTCTGCGGGCATCTCATGTCAGTCGCGTGAGCCCGATTGTGTTGGGCCGCGTTGACGAGTTCGCTCGCACCAGTCGCGTGCGGACGGTCGTTGCTCTCAAGACTTCACGATCTCGACGAGGTAGTCCATCGCGGCGCCGAGCGGGCGGTCGGTTCGCAGCGGTATGCGCGACCATCGGCGAACGGCGCGGTTGTAACGCCGCATCCATTCGTTTGGGATGATCCAGTCGTCGCAGACCCGATAGACAAGCGGCCAGACCAGATTGCAGGAGCAAACCGTCCGCGTCCGAAGGCCGAGGGCGGCGAAGGCGCGAGACCACCGCTCGACCGGCCAACGATTGCCGCGTTGCCAGTTGCGATAACGGCCGTTGCGATGGTCGCCGAGGCGAAGCGCCGCCGCCTGCACCCTGGCGTAGGGCGACACGGCGTTGGAGATGCTGAGGACGATTCGGCCGCCGGGGCGAACCACGCGGGCGAACTCTCGCGCGGCGGAGCCGGGATCGACGAATAGATGAGCCGTCTTGTGGCACAACAGGGCGTCAAACGACGCCTCGCGAAACGGCAGCCGAAGCCCGTCCGCCGCTGCCACGATACAGCCCGACTCGGCGGCGCGCCAAAGCGCTCGGCGGTCAAGATCGACGCCGATCACCCTGCATCCGAACTCGCTCAGCCGCCTCACGTAGAAGCCGTGGGCGCAGCCGACGTCCAGCACGACCTCGCCCGGCCGCCACGAGACGTGCTCGAAGAGGGCACGGTCGAGCTCCTCCTGTACGAACGAGGGCCGAGACGGCGTTCGCCATTCGCGAACCTCCCAGCGGGCTCGATCCAGGATACGGTGCAGCAGACTGGCCATCCTCAGCTTCCGTGCCTCTTTGATGCCGCGCCGCGACCTCGGGCCGCGCGACCGTCCCGACGCAATATCGGCAAGCTGGCGATCTGCGTCGCACCCTACCGAGGGATGGCTTACGATGGCTGGCGGTTGAGGGAATCGCATGACGCTGCTTCGAAAGTCGGTTTTTGCCGTCGCAGGACTGGCCGGCTTCGTCTGCCTCGGCGCGGCGGTCGTCCAGCAAGACCCGCCGAACGGCGCGATTCCGCATTCGCGCATGTCGGGCGAGGCATCGCAGCCTTTTCGAGAGCATGCCGCGACAAGACCGCGGGCGGAGCCTGTCGAAGAACTGCCCGACACACTGAAGGTGCTCACGTTCAACATCCTTCACGGCCGGCGAGGGCTTGATCGGATCGTCAGCTTCCTGCAGTCGCAGCACGCCGACATCGTGTTTTTGCAAGAAGCCTCGCAACCGGGCGTCGGGACAAGCGAGGGTCAGTCGCGACCGCCCGCTCGCGGGCAGGCCGAGCAGATTGCGGCCGCGCTGGGCGGGATGCACGTCGTCTCGGCCGAGACCTTGCGACTGCCGCCTGAATCGCGGTGCGACGTGGCGATCCTGTCACGCCTGCCGCTCGTCGACGCGCAGCCGATTCGCGCCAGCGGGAAGGACCATCCGTGTGCGCTGCGGGCGACGATCCCGGCAGAGGACGGCTCCTTGCATCTCATCTGCGTGCATACGCAGTCGACGTATCGCCTCCAGGCTCGACACGTGATCGAGTCGTCCGTTGTCAGAGCGGCGGAAGTTGCCGCCGTGCTCGCCGCCGTGCGAGCTTTGAAGGGCGACGTGATCGTTGCGGGCGATTTCAACGCCGATTCCTGGATGCCGGAGTACTTTGCCTTGACGCGGACGCTGACGGATTACGGTGCGGTGGCGGAGCAGTCGAAGCTTACGTTTCCCTCGCATCGGCCTTCGGTCCGCATCGATTACGTATTTGGGCGGGGTAGGTACCAGGCCCGCTCGTACGAGATCGCCACCGTCTTGCTGTCAGATCATCGACCGGTCATCGCGCTGCTTCAAAAGGACCGCCCGGCAACGACCCAGGCCTCGCGAGCGCGCGGGAGGCAGCAGGCGTCCAGCACGAGACGGAGATCGCTTACGGGGGAGGCGCCGCGGAGTCTGTCAGCGTTGCGGCGCCTGTTAACGATGCGGAGTCTGTCGGCGATGCGGCATCCGCCGGGGGCGGTGGGTCCATCGCGGCCTTGGCATCGTCAAGCTGCTTGTGCGTGCCGACCAACACGAGTACGTCGCCCGTCTCCAGTCGGAAGTCAGGTGGCGGATTGGTCGTCGGCTTGCCGCTACGGGTGACGGCTACGATCAAGACGCCGGGCCGCGCGCGCAGATTCAACTCGCGGATCGTGCGCCCGCAGGCCGGGCTGGCGTCGAAGACCATGTACGTTTGGGTGACGGCGGCCTCGAGGATTTGCAGCCATTCCTTGCGAGCCGTTCGGTCGGCGGGGCGTCCACGGAGCATTCCATAGCGCCCGGCACGGACGAGGGCCACCTGCTGCTCGATCACGTTGTCGGGCACGGCGAATTCTTTGAGGACATGCGCGAAGATTTCGATGGACGTCTCGAACTCCTCCGGGATCACCTTCTCCGCGCCGAGCCTGTACAACGTGTCCAACTCCGAGACGTAGCGCGTTCTGGCCAAGATATAGACATCGGGACGATCTCGGTGCACCTGCGCGACGATGCGTCGCGTTGCCAGTTGGTCTGCGATTGCAATGACGACGGCTCGAGCCCCGCCTAGCCCGGCGGCCGAGAGAATCGACAGCCGCGCGGCGTCGCCGACGACGACATGCGTTCCCTCGCGCTGGGCCTCGTCGACGTTGGCGGGATTCATCTCGACGATGGAGTGGGGGATGCCGGTCGCCTTCAGCACGCTGGCGAGGTTGCGCCCGTTGACGCCGAAGCCCACGATGATGACGTGGCCGGTCAGCGCCGGCCGCTTGTTGGCATCGGTGGCGGCCGCCGCCGTGGCCGGGCGGTCGAGCCGGATGAGCCGGGAGATGCCATCTCCCAGGGGGCCGGCCACGGGAACGAAGACCGCGCCGACGAGCATGGTGCCGGCGATCCAGGCAACGAGGATTGCCATGAAGCTCGGCGGCAGCATGTTCAGGCCGACAGCCTCCTTGGCCAGCACGTAGCCGAACTCGCTGATGGTACAGAGGCCCAGCCCCGCGGCGATCGACAGCCGGATGGGCCAACCGGCCAGTCGGATCGATGCGCTGGTCAGGATGGTCTTGATGAGTAGCGTCGCGGTGACGGCGAGCACGAGCGGCCGCCAGTACTGGGCAAACAAGTCGAAGTCGACGAGCATCCCGATCGAGATGAAGAACAGGGCGTTGAACACGTCTCGGAAGGGCATGACCTCGGCATGGAATTGATGCCGAAGGTCGGTCTGCGCGAGGAGCAGGCCGGCGATGAACGAACCCAGCGGCCAGGACCAATGCGCGAGGTCCGCCAACCAGGCTCCGAGGCAGGCCATCACGACGGCGAACAGCGTGGTCAGTTCGCGGCCGCCACGGCGAAAGACCCGCGTGACCAGCCAGGGCAAGGCGAATCGCGCCAAGATGGTGACGCTGACGAGTCCCGTGATCGCCAAGCCGGCCTTCAGCAGGATGGCAGACCAGTCGCCCGTCGAGCCGTCGGCGAGGAACGGTAGCACGATCAGGAGCAGAATGACCGCGACGTCCTGGATGAGAAGGACGCCGGTCGTCAACGTGCCGAGCGGCGTATCGGTCTCGTTTCGGTCGCTCAGGTGCTTGAGGACGATGGCGGTGCTGCTGAGAGCGACGGCAATCCCCGCGATCAAGGCGGCGCTCCATGACAGCCCGGTCAAGGCGTGCAAGGCGATGGCGGCGACGGCCGCGGTGCTGGCGATTTGGAGCGAGGAGGCGGCCAGCAGGCGCGTTCCCATGCGAAGCAGCGGCGCCGGCGATAGTTCGAGGCCGACCGTGAACAGCAGCAGGACTAAGCCCAGCTCGGCGAAGAAATGCACCTTCTCCTGCTGGATCAGGTCTAAGCCGAACCGGCCGATGACGGCGCCTGCGACGAGGAAGCCGAGAATCGCCGGCGCCCGGATCGTGCGCATAAGCCAGGCGACCAACAAGGCCGCACCAAAGATGACGACAACGCCGGTCAGATCGCTGTGCATGGGCGGTATTCTGGCGGCATCGGGCGGCGGCCGTCCAGCCGGGAATCAGACGAGTCCTAGACGACGGCGGTCAGGCCAGTGCGCGCAGGTTCTACTCGATTCAGTCTTCGGGTGGTTCGTCGAGCAGAGAACGGACCGAGCCGGCGCCTGCGATGTAGCCGCTGGACCATGCCCATTGGAAGTTGTATCCGCCGATCCGGCCGTCGACGTCGCACGTCTCGCCGCAAAGGTGCAGACCGGGACAGACGCGAGATTCCATCGTTTCGAGGTGCAGTTCGGCAAGCGGGACGCCGCCGGCCGTGACCTCTGCGTGACGAAAACCCCGATCGCCGATGACGGGTACGGCCATCGTGGTCAGGGTCGACGCCAGCAACTTGCGATGGCCTCGCTGAAGCTCGCTCAGACGCAAGTCGGGCTCGATGCCGACGTGCCGGCAGATCGCCTCGGTCAGTCGGTGCGGCAGTCGTCTTGACAGATGCCGCGCGACGGATCCGCGGCCGTGCTGAGCCTCGCGCAGCAGACTTGCTTCGACCGTTTGCGGTTGCTCGCCGGGAAGCCAGTTCACGAGCAGGGCGGCTTCGGGATTAGCCGACTTGGCCCGCAAGTAGGGGCCGCTGATGTCAAGCACGGCAGGGCCTGACAGGCCGAAATGCGTGCACAACAGGGCCCCCGTGAAGCTGACGAGCCGTTTCTTCGTGGCTGTTCGCACGTCGATCGTCACGTCCGTGGTCACGCCGCTGAGTTGCCTGAGGAAGCATGTCGGATGGAGGACGAGCGGGACCAACGCCGGCAGGAGCAGCGTCGTCGTATGGCCGAGCAAGCGGGCCATCTCGAAGCCGTGCCCGTCGGAGCCGGTCTTGGGCAGGCTCATGCCGCCGGTCGCCAGGATTACCCGACGAGCCTGCACCTCGTCGAAGCTGCCTGACAGGCGGAAGCGCCCGGCCGACACGGACGATTCTGCCGTCTTCGTGATGCGATCGACGCGAGCGGGGAAACGCAGTTCGACGCCAACCTGTCGAACGCCCGTTAACAGAGCGCTGAGCGCCGTCCGGGCGTCGTCCGTGACTGGAAAGAGCTTGCCGGTCTCCTCCCGTTTCAGTTCGACGCCCAGGCCTTCGAAAAACCGGACCGTCTGCGGCACGGCGAATCGTCTGAGCACCTTGCGGATGGCATGCGGCGAGGAGCCGGAGAACGCCGCCTCGTCCACGGCGTCGTGCGTCACGTTGCAGCGGCCGCCGCCGGAGACGAGGATCTTCGCGCCGGGCCTGCGTGCGCCGTCGAGGATCGCGATGCGCAAGGACGCGCCCCGTTCATGTGCGGCACGGCCGGCGCAGATGGCCGCCATCAAGCCGGCCGCACCGGCGCCGACGATCACGATATCTGCGTGTTCGATCATGGCGTCAAGGCAGCATCGTCGCCGCGATGGTTACGGCGTGCCCTCGCGCCGTACACGCAGCCCGGCGACGTCGAGGCTATACTCTACTACCTTTTCGATGAGCGGCGTATCGAGACGGACACGCCGCAGAGTTCTCGTGAAGGACAGGAGCCCATACGGTGCTGGATGTAGACAGAATCGCCCAATTGCGCAAGCTGTTGCGCGACGATCCAAACGACGAGTTGGCGAACTTCAGCCTTGGCAGCGCGCTGCTGGCAACCGGCCAGCCGCAGGAGGCTGCCCGGCATCTGCAGAAGGTGCTGGCCCTGAACGGCCGGAGTTCGAAGGCGTATCAAGTGCTCGGGCAGGCACAGGAAGCAATCGGCGAGAAGAGTCTGGCGATCGAGACGCTGACCAACGGCTACCGCGTGGCGCATCGCCAGGGCGACATCGTACCGATGAAGATCATGGCGAAGTCGCTCCGCCGGCTTGGGGCGGACGTTCCGGCGATGACTGATGAGCACGCCGAGTTGCCGCTGGCGCAGCTCGATGCGTCCGGCTTTCGTTGTCGTCGCTGCGGTCGGCCTGGACCGCGGCTCAAGGCGCGGCCCTTTAAGGGCGAGTTGGGCGAGCGCGTTCTGGAGAACATCTGCCAGGCGTGCTGGCAGGAATGGGTGCGGATGGGGACGCGGGTCATCAACGAGCTGCGGCTGCCGCTGCACGAGCCAAAGGCGCAGGAGCTTTATGACCGTCACATGAGGGAGTTTCTATTGCTGGACTGAACGGCGCGCGCAGTCGGTCGTGCGTCTCGGCAGCGCGGGACGAGCCGGCTCGCTCAGCTTGCCCCGTGCGAGCCACGAGCAGAACTTGGCGCCGTAGAGCAGGGGGATGATCCGCCACGAATCGCCGTCGAACGCGCGGCTGGCTTGGCACAACTCGGCAGCCTGTTCGTGTTGGCCGTTCCAGAAGGCAGCACGGGCGGCCACGAAACAGACGCGGGCGAGCCGGGTCTTGGCGATGGCCGAGTCCAGCACGCCATCGGACTGATGCGATTCGTAGAAGCGTCGCAGTACGTCCGCCTTGACGAGAAGATTGCGGCTCATGTGACTCTTGCTGAGGCGGTTTGGGTGCAGGCGCCTTCGGGCAAGCGGCTCCGGGATCAGCCCGAAGGGCTCGTCGATGCTCACCCGCAGCCATAGGTCATAGTCTTCGCATACGGCGAGGCGCTCATCGAATCCGCCGACCTTCGTCAGGACCTCCTTGCGACAGACGACCGTCGGAACGTGGACGAAGCTGCTGCAGAAGAGCTTCTGCGTGATCTGGCCTGCGTGGCAAGGCTTCGTCCGGCCCGGCACGGTATTGCCCGCCGCGTCCATCGGGGCCATCGGGCCGTAGTAGAGTCTTGCTCCGTTGCCTGTTTCCAACTTGCTGATGAACGTCCGCAGCTTTTCGGCTTGCCAAAGATCGTCGCTGTCAAGAAACGCGATCATCTCCGCTCGTGCGGCTTCGATTCCTCGGTTTCTAGCGCTTGCTGGCCCCAGATGATGCTGGCGGATCACTGCTGGCCGGGTCGGATGGTCGGCTGCGATATCCGCGATCGGCTGCGGCGATCCGTCGTCGACGACGATCACCTCGTAGTCTCGAAACGTCTGCTGGGCGACGGAATCCAGGGCCTCGCGCAACAAGCCCGGGCGACCGTGCGTGGGGATGATGATGCTGACCGCAGGTTTGCTCATCCGCCGTTCATCCGCCTGCCGAAGCTCCGGTTGCCTGGAGGCCGGGGCTCGTATTTCGCTTCGAGCGGTGCTGTCGTGGATTGAATCGACGCCGCCTGCGAGAGATGGCGCTCGCGTCCCTTTGCTCCCTGCCCGAGCGGAGTCATACGCCGGGAGCCTCGTCCGGTCAAGTGAGAAGTCGAAACGAGCGACGATTCCGGGCGTCGTCGCCGATGCCTACCGCGGGGGGCCGGGACCAAGGTCTTCCTCGGTCATCAGCGTGAACTTTCGATGGCGCAGGACTTGGCAGGCGCTCTCGAGGTTGTCCGCGTGGATGGCCAGCGCGGCCCGACCCATCGGCCGAACGAGGAGCGGATAGGCGTAGTTGATGCTGACTTCCGCCGACATCAAGGCCGCGCAGATCGACATCAGTCCCTGTCCTTGAGGGATCTCGACGACGAGCAGTTCCGCTTCGCTGACCGGGAAGCCCTTGTCGTGCAGCAGGTCGAGCGCCGTGTCCGTATCGTCGCAGATCAGTCGTACGATCGCGCAATCCACCTCGTTGATGATCGTCATGCCGGCGACTTTGACGACCGACCCTTCGAAGACTCTGAAAAGCCTGAGCAGCGCCCCGACGCGGTCCTCGAGGAAGACGGATACTTGGCGGACGGCGGGCGAATGATAGGACTCGGCCGTATGGAAGGGCTGTCCAGCCATATGGTCATTCTAACCGTCCGATTCGCCGCCTCAATGATTT